>JAUYEP010000129.1 GCA_030689765.1 Methylovulum sp. | reverse complement strand
CCAGAATCCGTGCGCCGGTGTCTTGTGCAAAACGGGCTTTATCAGGGTCCATCAATTCCGTGCGGCCTTTATAGACAACGCCCACCAAATCGGTGACGTAGATGTTCTCAATCGGAAAACCCAAGTCAACCAACAAATCCAGACAGGCTAACGCCGCAGCGCCCGCGCCAGACACCACCAGTTTGCAGGTTTTAATCGTCTTGCCGACAACTTTTAGACCATTCAACATCGCCGCCCCGACAATAATCGCCGTGCCGTGCTGGTCGTCATGAAACACCGGAATGTTCATGCGTCCGCGCAATTTCCGCTCAATATAAAAACATTCCGGGGCTTTAATGTCTTCCAGATTGATGCCGCCGAAGGTCGGTTCCAACGCGGCAATAATGTCGCATAAACGGTCGGGGTCAAGCTCGTTGACCTCAATGTCGAACACATCAATCCCGGCGAATTTCTTGAACAATACCGCCTTACCTTCCATGACGGGTTTGGCTGCCAACGGGCCAATATTACCCAAGCCCAATACTGCGGTACCATTGGTAATCACCGCAACCAGATTACCCCGCGCCGTGTATCTGGATACGTTGGCAGGATCAGCGGCAATTTCATCACAAGCCGCTGCAACGCCAGGGGAATAAGCCAGCGCAAGGTCACGCTGGTTGGTCAATTGCTTGGTGGGGGTGACGCTGATTTTGCCGTGCGTCGGGAATTCATGATATTCAAGCGCTGCCAGTCTTAACTTCAGGCGCAATTCTTCTTTGGGATCGGTGGGGGTCATGTTTAGGCTGTCCTGATATTGAAATGTGACGCTGTAGAGACGTAGCATGCTACGTCTAGCATGCTACGTCTCTACAATAACGTTGCTTCACAGCCTTTTTGATAAAAAACAAATGACGGTGGAAAGGCACTAATATCAATGGTTAGCGTCGTTTCCTTTTCAAACGCATTGATCGCTTCCGTAGCACTATTACGAAAGTTACTGTCCAATTGCTGCGCAAGCTTTTGCTGCGCCTCATCATCACCTAATGCAAACGGATCTTCTGATAAATTAGTTTTATCAACTGCGGCCTGCAAAACCTGCTCTGAAAAGGCCTGGATTTTACGCTCGAACCCGCTGAATATTTTTGTGCCTTTTTCGCGTTTAATACGTTCTATATCAGCAGGATAGGCGTACACCAGAAAAGTGCCTTTAGCGCCTTCAAGATCATTTTTACATACCGCACCATCCATGACCCTGACCAGATTTAAAGTTTTGCCCGCTTTGGTCACCGTCATCCGGGGTTCTTGTCCCGACATCGCCAATCCATTATTAACGGGGGGGGATACTTTATCGGCCGGTTTTGCATTGGCTGCCTCATGCTTGACGCCATCGGACGAACATGCCGCTAACCCCATAAAAATACTGCCAATCAAAATATTTACGCTTGCCTTCATTTTAAAGAGTCCTGTTGCTGGATAGAGTGGGAAATTTTTAGCGTATATAATATCGTAGAGACGTTGCAATGCAACGTCTAACGCCACACCCTCATTCACCGGGTATCGTAGACGTTGCGTTAGACGTTGTGTTAGACGTTGCATTGCAACGTCTCTACGTTAGAGCCACACCACAGCGGGTAGCCATTTTAAATACGTTATAATTCACGCGCTATCCTTTGGACGCACACCCTTACCTCGCCGCCTTTCCCAACTAAAAGCATGAAATTTATTGATAGCCCCTCCGTTTTTTTAAACAGCCATTCAAAACTACCTGCCCTGTTTTTTCTAATCTGCATCGTCAGTTGCGGCTTGATCCATACGGCAAAGGTGCAAGCCGCCCAATCCAGTCATCAAAACACAGGCTTTGAAGTCACTAAAGACACGCTGCAAGCCAAGATTGACGCGATAAATACCCGCCAGGGGTTTGATGGGCTTATCAAAGCCAAGTTACTTAAATCCTATCAGTCTGCACAAGACAATCTCGGCAATATCGAAACCTTTAAAGCGCACACGACTGACTTTAAACAGGCGATCAAAATTGCGCCCGATAAAACCAAACAGCTGCAAAAGGACATTGAACAAGCCCAATCTAAACCGGCTAAACAACCCCCTGAAAAGTTTTCGCATATCGCCACCGAAGAACTGGATCAGCGGCTGATTATTGAAAAAGAAAAAATCAGTGGCTTGAATGAACAATTAAAAAAGCTGGAAAACGAACTGGCTTTGCAACAGACCCGTCCGCAACTGATCCGCCAGGAAACAGTCACCGCGCAACAAGAGCTTGAAGCCACGCAGAAAAAATTGGAAACACCGTCGGCTTCTGAATCCAAATTGGAAACGGAAGCGGCGCAAATTTATATGAAAACCCTGCTGGAAGCCCGCACAGCAGAGCTAAAAATGCTGGACATCGAAGCTATCAGCAATCCTGCCCGCGTTGAGTTGCTTAAAGCGCAATATCAATTATTGGACATGCAAAAGACGGCCTTTGCCCCAGTGGTGGCGGCAATAGAAAGCATTTTGATAGGACGTCGGCAACAGGAAGCACAAGACGCGCAAGATGCGCTCAGTCAGGCGGAAAAAGAGCTGTCTGGAAAACATGCCGTCATTCAGGCCATTACGCGGGAAAACATCCAATTCAGCCGCGACTTACAAGCCATCACCGAGAAAATTGACAACTATAACGGACAAAAAACAGGGATTGATGCGGAGGCCGCCGATATTGAAGCTGATTTTAAAAACGCGGACAAAAAAATCGCTCTGGCGGGTTTAAGCCCTGCATTAGGCAAACTGCTGCGGGAACAGCGCCGTAATCTGCTCACGCAAATCCAGCAAACATTAGAGTCAGAAACCGTACAAAATGAAACGGCACTGACCAGCCTTGAGCAGTTCAAGGTTGAAGACCATCTGAAAAAATTGACCGATATTGATACTGAATTGCAGCACGTCATGAAAGCCCAAGTCGATCATGCGCTGCCCATAGAGCAGCGCATGATGGTCCAGGCGGAACTGCGCGTGCTGATGAACAACCAAAAAGATTTGCTGAACAAGCTTTATCTCGCCGACACCACGTATTTGCGCACTTTGGGTGATTTTGATTTTGCGCGTCAGCAAATGAATACCCAGGCCAATAAATTTGCCGCCTATCTTGATGAACGTCTGTTATGGGTGCGCAGTTCCGCACCCGTTGACCTGAATTTTATAGCCGATCTGTATTATTCAACACAATGGCTGTTGTCGCCGATCAATTGGATGGCCGCCGTTACAGATATGCTTAAAAGCTTTATAAAATCACCGTTCCTGACGTTTATTGCCTTGCTCAGTTTGGTGGGGTTGCTGTTATGCAGGCAATGGCTGACATTACAATTGGCGATGATTTCAAATCAAGTGGAGAAAATATCCACTGACCATTTCTTCCATACCCTGAAAGCATTAGCGTATACCTTATTGCTGATATTGCCGCCCCCGCTATCAGTTTACTATGGCGGTTGGTTTTTAACCCACAACCTGCAAGCCGATAATTTCAGCAAAGCCATCGGAGCCGGTTTGCAAAACGCTGCAATACCGCTGTTTTTCTTGCAGTTTTTTTACCGCCTGTTTGCGCCCACAGGCATAGCACGCAAGCATTTCCAATGGCAATTAAGCTCAACCCATTTGTTACGCAGGCAAATTGCCTGGCTGCGTTTTGTTGCTGTGCCGACCGCATTTATCATCAATTGCACAGGCCTTTCTAAAATATCTGCCCATAGCGACAGTCTGGGGCGATTAGCGCTGATTATCAGCATGGTGGCAATGACTGTTTTCTTACATCACGTACTTGATCCCCGCAACAGCCTTTTAAAGCTCATCATCAAAGCCCACCCTGATGGCTGGCCTGCCAGATTGCGCTATTTCTGGTATCCGGCAGCCATTATCATGCCGATAATCATCATCGGTTTTGCCATTGCAGGCTATTATTTGAGCGCATTGGAATTACAGCAAAAATTAATCATCACCTTGCGGCTTATTTTTCTGGCGGTGATTATCCATGCGCTGGCATTTCGTTGGCTATCACTCGTTAACCGGCAATTGGCCGTTGCCAATGCCAGGCAAAAACGCAAAACCGCTGCGCTATCCGAAAAGCACCATGCCGCGATAAGTGGTGAAGATCCGGTCTTGCCTGTCGATGAACATCTCATCGACATTCCAAAAATTAATGCCCAGACCATCAATTTACTGAATGTCTTCATCGCCATCAGTTTGGTTATCGGTTTCTCGATAATCTGGAAAAATATCCTGCCCGCCTTTTCTTTTCTGGAGCATATCGTCCTTTGGCAACATCAGGTTAATGTCAATAACCAGGAAAGCTATGCGCCGATAACCTTGACCAATCTGATGCTGGCAGGGCTTTATGTGTTTATCACCATCGTCTCGGTACGAAATTTTTCTGGCATCATGGAATTATTCGTTTTCAGACGTTTGGCGATAGAAGCAGGTGGGCGATATGCCGTCAATCAACTGGCGAAATATTTATTATTCTCGATTGGTTTCATCTCGGTAGCCAATGAACTGGGCGGCAGCTGGTCACAGGTGCAATGGCTGGTAGCGGCACTCAGTGTGGGCCTGGGGTTTGGTTTGCAGGAAATTTTTGCCAATCTGGTGTCAGGTATTATTTTGCTGTTTGAACGCCCAATACGGGTGGGCGACACCGTAACGGTAGGCGATGTCACCGGTAAAGTCAGCCGCATCCAAATGCGGGCGACCACCCTCATGGACTGGGACCAGAAAGAACTGATCGTGCCGAACAAAACATTTATCACCAATCAGCTCGTCAACTGGACCTTAAGCGATGCGGTGACGCGGGTGGTCATCCCCGTCAATATTGCCTGTGACGCTGACATTGAACTGGCGCATAAGGTCATGCTGGATACCGTGCAAACAACGCCGATGGTGCTTGAAGAGCCTGAACCCTGCGTATTGTTTATGAGTTTTGGCGACAGTGCCTTGCATTTTTCCGTGTATGTTTATGTCAGTGAATTGTCACACCGCTTACGGGTCACCCATAGCTTGCATGTCCGCTTAGTGCAGGCATTACGTGCAAATAACATAGAAATTCCTGTTCCGCAGCGCGACATCCATATCCGTTCAGTCGTGCATGAATCAGATAACAGTAAAAACCTTGTAAAACCACAATCGTTTTAAAGCGGCCTACTACACTGATATTTAAGCCTTGCTGATTATCCCCGCATTAAGATTTTGTCTCAGGCGTATGCAGCATAAACGAAACAAGCGTGGCATAATGCTTAAGTTTTGACGCTGATATAAGCGCATTAGTAATGCGATTTCATTATTCAGGAATTATGCGTCAGCATTAACACTTTTTATATCAGGATTATTTGTAAGCAAAACATGAAATTGAATGATCAAAAGCTGCGTGAATTGGGATTGGCGGTTATCCAGGTAGAAGCTCAAGCCGTTGCCAAGCTGGCTGATCAGGTTAATGATAATTTTGTAACCGCCTGTAAATTAATGTTCAATTGCAAGGGACGCGTTGTGGTCACGGGTATGGGCAAATCAGGCCATATTGCCGGCAAAATAGCCGCAACGCTGGCAAGCACGGGGACCCCTGCGTTTTTTGTGCATCCTGGCGAAGCCAGCCATGGCGACTTAGGCATGATTACCCGGCAAGATGTCGTGATGGCATTATCAAACTCTGGGGAAACAGCTGAAGTATTAACGATTTTGCCAATTATTAAACGCCTGGATGTCCCCTTAATCGCTATTACGGGTAACCCGGATTCAACACTGGCAAAATTTGCCACGACTTATATTAATGTCGCCGTTGAACAGGAGGCTTGTCCGCTTGGGCTGGCACCAACGTCCAGCACAACAGCGGCATTAGTCATGGGGGATGCGTTGGCCGTTTCCCTGCTTGAAGCAAGAGGCTTCACCCGCGACGATTTTGCATTGTCACATCCTGGCGGCAGTCTGGGTAGGCGCCTGCTATTAAGGGTGAGCGATATTATGCATGTGGGTGTTGATATGCCGTCAGTGCCCAAGGCCGCACTTATCAGCCATGCTTTGTTGGAAATGACGGAAAAGAAATTGGGGATGACGGCTGTTGTTGAGGCCGATAATCGTGTTATCGGTATTTTTACAGACGGTGATTTGCGGCGGATGCTGGGACGGCATCTTGACATCAATAAGACTGCCATCACCGAAGTGATGACACCCTATTGTGCCGTCATTTCAGAAGATACCTTGGCAGCGGAAGCCATGCAGATTATGGAACAGAAGAAAATTAACGCACTCATCGTTGTTGATGACAACCAGTGTGCAATAGGCGCATTGAATATGCACGATTTGATAAGGGCTGGGATTGTATGATGGCAGGCGCAGAAAAGAGCCAGTTTATTTTGGAAAAAGCCAAAAAGCTTAAATTGTTGATTCTGGATGTTGATGGTGTATTAACCGACGGCAAACTTTTTTTTGATAATCAGGGTAACGAATACAAGTCATTTCATGCACAAGATGGCCACGGCATTAAGCTATTGCGTCAAACAGGTGTCGAAGTGGCGATTATTTCCGGGCGAAAATCAATAGTTGTCGAGTTACGGATGAAAAGTCTGGGCATCCATCATGTCTACCAGGGTTATGAAGATAAACGTGCCGCATTTGCTGGACTTATCGATCATTTAGGCCTAACACCAGAACAGGTAGCCCATGTCGGTGATGATTTGCTGGATTTGCCCATTATGAGCAGAGTCGGACTGTCCGTTGCTGTCAATGATGCAAACAATACTGTCAAACAACACGCGGACTGGTGTACAACACGCGCAGGTGGACAGGGCGCGGTTCGGGAAGTGTGTGATCTTATCATGCAGGCGCAGGGGTACTTTGATGACATCGTCAATGCTTATCTAAGATGATTTTAAGGGAAAATAAGACTACGCTGTATTTGGCTATCATTGCGTTAATAAGCTGGATACTGCTTAACCTAACCGGCTTGGATAAAGCTAATCGTGGTTCGCTGCCCGCACACAGTCCTGATTATTACAGCACTGGCTATACTAAATGGGAAATGAGCGAAATCGGTACACTAAAAAATAAGTTACATGCTGATAAAATGACCCATTTTAGCGACGATCACACCACCTTAATGGACAAGCCGGTATTCTTCTCGTTTTCTGGCAAAAAGCAGGTCGATACACCGCCGTGGATTATTGCTTCGGAAACCGGTTTGTTAGCTGCTGACGGCAAAATGTTGCTGTTGAGCGGGCAGGTAACCATTGATAGGGCTGGATCGGGCAGCATTAGGCCAGTACAAATAAAAACCTCTAATCTAAAAGTAAAGCCGGATACCAGCTATGCAGAAACTGATGAGTGGGCAGAGTTGATCAGCATCCCAAACAGAACAACAGGTATTGGGATGAAGCTGATTTTTATGCAACCGATTCATCTGGAATTGTTTAGCCATGTAAAAGGAAAATATGAAACAAAATAATAAACAATTCATCTTGTCCTGCTGTGCATTGTTAATAACATTATATGCTTCCGGCGCTTTTGCCTTGGAAAGCGATGCCGACCAACCCATAACGATAGATTCAAATACCGCAACTTACGACGATGCAACAGCGACCAGCACCTATTCTGGTAATGTCATCTCAGTCCAGGGCAGTATCCGCGTAAACTCAGATAAGCTCGTTGTTTATCTGAAAGACGGGGAAGTAGAAAAATTGGTGTTTACCGGAAAACGGGCCAAGTTTAGACAAACCCCAAGCCAAGGTGGCGACGATATTATCGGTGAAGCTTTAATCGGTGAATATTATCCTAAGAAAAACCTGCTGACGCTGATTGACGAGGCCACCGTAACGCAAGGTAATGCCACTTATACGAGTAAATTTATTGAATATGACATTAAAAGCGCATTGGTTAAAGCGGGTGAAAAATCATCTGATGCCAAACGCGTCCATGCTATATTGAAACCCAAGAAAGAAAAGTAAAATGGCTACATTAGCGGCACAACAGCTGATAAAAACCTACAATAAGCGGAATGTGGTCAATGGGGTTTCGCTGCATATCAACACTGGGGAAGTGGTCGGCTTATTAGGGCCGAATGGTGCGGGCAAAACGACCAGCTTTTATATCATGGTGGGTTTGATTAAAGCCGATGGCGGTGAGATTACGCTGGATTCGAGGGTCATTACCCACCATCCAATGCACTTGAGGGCGCGGGCTGGCATTGGCTATTTGCCCCAGGAAGCTTCGGTTTTCCGCAAACTCAGTGTGGCGAATAATTTACGGGCAGTCCTTGAGATTCAGGGGAATTTGACTGCCGGGCAAATGGATTTGGTGATTGAAGAATTATTGCAGGAATTTAATATCCTGCACCTGCGTGACCAACAGGCATTGAGCTTGTCGGGCGGTGAACGGCGGCGTGTTGAAATCGCCCGGGCATTGGCAACCCAACCGCAATTTATCTTGCTGGATGAGCCTTTTGCCGGTGTTGACCCCATATCTGTTGAAGACATTAAAAAAATCATCGTGCATTTGAAAATGCGCGGTATTGGCGTGTTGATTACCGAGCATAATGTCAGGGAAACCTTAGGCATTTGTGATCGTGCCTATATACTAAACGACGGCAAAGTCATCGCGGAAGGCGACGCTGAAGCCATTGTCACTAATGAAGAAGTCCGCAAAGTCTATTTAGGCAATACCTTTAGCCTTTAAATCCAGCATTGCAAAAACCACAAAAATGGCTACGCTGAAATGATAGCCCTCGAAATAATTATCTCGAAATGAAACAGTCCTTACATCTTCGGCAGGGTTTGCAACTGAGTATGACGCCGCAATTGCAGCAGGCGATCAAGTTGTTGCAAATGTCGACACTCGATTTACAGCAAGAAATCCAGCAGGCGCTTGAGTCCAACATGATGCTGGAAGTAGAAGAAGAAACCGGTATCCAAGCATCTGAGGTGCTGCCGGATATGAAAACCGAACATTCCGATTCGGTAACCAGCGAAGGGTCGCAAACCGACATCCCTGACGAGTTACCGGTTGATTCATCGTGGGATGATATTTACGAAAGTGTGTTGGAATCAGGAACCCACAGCAGCGAAACTGTTGAATTCGAATCGCAACGGAGCTGTGCCTCGACGTTGTTGGATCATTTGCTTTGGCAGTTGGAACTGACCCGCTTTTCAGAACGGGATCATGCCATTGCAATTAGCATTATCGATTCGATAAATGAAGACGGTTATCTGATAAGCAGCCCGGAGGATATTTTTCAGTCCCTACAAAATCAATTTGACGATCTTGATTTTGACGAAGTGAATGCCGTACTGCACCGGATTCAGCATTTTGACCCTACTGGTGTCGCAGCGGTTGATTTAAGTGATTGTTTACGGCTGCAATTGCAACAGCTGCCGGAATCAACCCCTTACCGGGAACAGGCACTGATTGTTGTCTCCCAGTATCTGGATTTATTGGCGACACACGAGCAATCAAAACTGATGCGTAAGCTGGGTTTGACTGAGCGCGAATTAAACGCGGTTGTCGCGTTGATCAGGACGCTGGAACCTAAGCCCGGCGAACGCATACAAGAAACGGATTCCGAATACGTCATTCCCGATGTCTATGTCATCAAGCAACAGGGCCATTGGCAAGTGAACCTTAATCCTGAAATTGCGCCTAAATTACGCATTAATCCCTTTTATTCGGCGCTGATAAAACGGGCGGATAACAGCAAGGATAACACCTGCATGAAAGATCATTTGCAGGAAGCACGCTGGTTCATTAAAAGTCTCCATAGCCGCAACGACACCTTGCTGCGCGTCGCACGGTCTATTGTGGAAAAACAGACCGGATTTCTCGATCACGGCTCTGTTGCGATGAAGCCCATGGTGCTGCGTGACATTGCCGAAGAGTTGGAACTGCATGAATCCACCATATCCAGAGTCACTACCCAAAAATTCATGCACACCCCCAATGGTATTTTTGAGTTCAAGTATTTTTTTTCCAGTCATGTATCGACTGAAGGCGGCGGTGAGTGTTCGTCTACAGCCATCAGAGCGATTATTAAAGAATTAATCGGCAATGAAGAACCAGCAAAACCGCTGAGCGATAAAAAAATTGCCGATTTTTTAAACGGGAAAGGCATCAATGTTGCCAGAAGGACAATTGCCAAGTACCGGGAAGCGATGTTTATAGCATCATCAAGTCAGAGAAAGCGCATCTTATAGCGCTAGCCTCACGCAAAACCCAAACCAATAATTATTAAGGAGTTTTACCATGCAAGTTATAGTAACAGGTCATCATTTAGAAATTACCGATGCTTTGAAAGCGAATATCGATGCAAAATTTGCCAAATTAGCGCGCCATTTTGATAATGTTACTGATGTACATGTTATTTTAAGTGTAGAAAAGTTAATTCAGAAAGCAGAAGCCACCTTACAACTGAGGGGCGCCAAGCTGTTTGCTGAAGACCATCAGGAAGATATGTATGTCGCCATTGATAATATGGTCGACAAACTGGATCGTCAGATCACCAAGCATAAAGAAAAGAACGGCAACCACCGTTAACAAGATCAACACAAGGCCCAAGTGATTTTATTGCGCCTTGTGTTGGGCATAAGCCTATGAAGCTATTAATCGTCAGCGGCCTTTCGGGTTCCGGAAAAAGCATTGCCTTGGACACCCTTGAAGATTGCAATTATTACTGCATTGATAACCTGCCGGTCACCTTGCTGGAAGATTTTATCAATCACGTCATGCTGGTTGATAAAACCACCTACGCAAAAACAGCCATAGGCATTGATGCCAGAAACCAGAGCGAAAGCCTGGCTTTTTTTTCTGAAAACATTAATCTGATCCGCAGCAAGGGAATTGATTGCGAAGTGATATTTATGCAGGCGGAAGAAGCAACCTTATTAAAACGCTATAGTGAGACCCGCAGAAGACATCCGTTAACGGACTTCAACATCCCGTTAAAAGAAGCGTTAAGAATAGAAAGGGAAATGCTGACGCCAATTGCAAGGCATGCGAATGTCGTTATTGATACCAGCCGGACACATTATCATCAATTGCGCGAACTGATCAGGGAGCATATTGGTGAGCGGGATGTTTTGCATATTTCCCTGCAATTCCAGTCGTTTGGCTTTAAACATGGGGTGCCTTTAGATGCGGATTTCGTCTTTGACGCCCGAAGCTTACCTAATCCACACTGGATTCCTGAATTACGCATCTTGACTGGAAAAGATCAGCAAGTCATTGATTTTTTAAACGGACAGGAATTAGTTGTAGAATTCTTTCATGATATCAGCGTTTTTCTTGAGCGCTGGATACCCCGTTTCGAAGCTGAAGGACGCAGTTATCTGACCGTAGCCATTGGCTGCACAGGCGGACAACACCGCTCAGTTTATCTGGTGGACTCATTGGTCAAACAGTTTAAGCAGGCTTATCGGAATGTCATCATCCGCCATCGCGAATTACACTGACTGGTCTGGCGCGGGCGTATTTTTATCGCGCACTTCCGTATATTGATACACGCGATAACCGTATTTCTATTTCCCTACAAGGACATACAATGAACATCACCAAAATGCTCGCAGGGCTTTGCTTGGTTGCCATCCCTTTGTTGGTGCTGGCAGAAGAAAAATTTAAAGTCTGCGCCGACCCGCTTAATCCACCGTATTCGAGCAAAAATCTGGACGGATTTGAAAACAAAATTGCCGCGCTGTTTGCTAAAGAATTGGGACAAACGCTTGAGTACACCTGGTTTCCCCAACGCATCGGTTTTATCCGCAATACCTTGATGGCCCCGCTTAAAGATAGCGACGTGGATAGCAAGGATTTTAAATGCGATGTCGTCATGAATGTACCCGCAGGTTCTGATATGGCGCTGACGACCAAGCCTTATTACCGCTCAAACTATGTGTTGCTGATCGCCAAGGGGCGCGGTTGGGATGGTATTAAAAATGCCGCCGAGTTAACTGGCCTGCCGCCAGAAAAACAGGACGCGTTGAAAATTGCCATGTTTGACCGTAGTCCAGGCACGGTCTGGATGCAGAAAAATGGCTTGCTGGATCAAGGCATCCCTTACCAATCAATGTCCGGCGATGATGAAAACAATATCGCGATGCAGATAGACCAGGACATTAAAGCCAAAAAAATCAATATGGTGATCTTATGGGGGCCGATGGCGGCTTATGTCAGTTCACAAAGCCCTAAAGGCAGCTATACGATGATCCCTATGCAATCAACACCGGGCCTGCCGTTTGAGTTTTCAATGGCGATGGGTGTCCGTAATGGCGATAAGGCAAGAAAAGCAGTGCTTGATAAATTGATTGATACTAAAGCCAATGAAATCAAGGCGATCATCACGGGCTATAACATCCCTTTAGCCGCTATTCCCAAAGAAACGGCCCATGACGATGATGATTAACGCGAAGGTGGGCAACCACTTACAAAATATCTGCACGTTTAATCGCCACCGGGGTTAGATTTCAGGTTGTATTATCAGAACTATTCAACGATAATACGCCTCCTTTAGCCGGTACGGCTAAAACATCATGGTGACCGTGTCGGTCTTCCCGCAACGATACGCTGTAAACCCCGCCAGGTCCGGAAGGGAGCAACGGTAGCAGCAGATTCGTGTGCCGGGATGTGGCTGATACGGTTACCGCCCACTCAAGTCCAGTTTTCGAGCCTGCAATGAATTACCAGGTTCTCGCCAGAAAATGGCGTCCTCATAATTTCACAGAAGTTGTCGGTCAAGAACATGTTGTCAAGTCGTTAATCAACGCGCTGCAGCATAACCGGCTCCATCATGCCTATTTATTTACCGGGACCCGTGGCGTAGGCAAAACAACTATTGCCAGAATTCTAGCCAAAGCCATTAACTGTGAAAATCTCCAGGATTTTAATCCTTGCGGCCTATGCGGTGTGTGCCGTGACCTGGACGAAGGGCGGTTTCTTGATCTCATTGAAGTTGATGCCGCCTCGCGCACCAAAGTGGAAGACACCCGTGATTTGCTCGATAATGCCCAATACGCACCCAATCAAGGACGCTACAAGGTTTATTTGATCGATGAAGTGCACATGCTGTCCGGGCATAGTTTTAATGCCTTATTGAAAACCCTGGAAGAACCGCCGCCGCATGTAAAGTTTCTGCTGGCGACTACCGACCCGCATAAAATCCCCGTTACCGTATTGTCCCGCTGTTTGCAGTTTAACCTCAAGCGTTTGCAACCCAACCAAATCTTTGCCCAGATGAGTTATATACTCGAACAGGAGTCTGTTGGCTTTGAAGCACCTGCGTTGAAAATACTGGCGCGTGCAGCCGATGGCAGTATGCGTGACGGCTTAAGTTTACTGGATCAAGCGATAGTTTTTGGCAATGGCAACGTGACTGCCCAGGATGTTAACGCCATGTTGGGTACGATAGCCCAGCAGCCTGTTGAAGAACTTTTAATGGCCTTGGCTGACAACGATGCCGCCGCAATACTTGATAAAATCAACGAAACGGCAAATACTCAAACCGATTTTAGTGATGTGCTGCAACAAATCTTGCAAATGCTGCATCGTATAGCTTTGACCCAACAAATACCGGCGCTGATAGACCATGATTTTGATAGCGGAATGCTCGCACCATTAGCCTTACGGTTCACGCCGGAAGATGTCCAGCTTTATTATCAAATAGGTTTGGTTGGGCAGAGGGATCTGGATTTGGCGCCTGATCCCCGCAGTGGTTTTGAAATGGTTATGCTGCGCATGCTGACGTTTAGGCCCGTCACGCTAAAAACGGCACCTGTCAAATCAGCGCCGGCCCATCAGGAAACCAAGCCATCAGATATTCAGATATATGCCCAGGAGATTCATCGGCAATCAGGCATTCCTGAAAAAAATAGCCATAATCAAGGCATTAACAGTCACTGGATGGACATGATTGCAGCAATGAAACTTGAAAGCATCACCAAACAACTGGCCAATAATTGTGAGCTGGAAAGTATCGATGACAAGTGCTGCACATTGCTTCTGGATGCCGCACATCAAAGCCTGTTGACGCCGATGAGAGCTGAGAAATTGCAAAAGGCATTGCAGACCCTGCACGGAACGCCCCTCAAACTGGTGATTAATACCGGCAAACCCGCTGTTGATACGCCGGCCGTCCAATTGACCAAGCAACGTGAAGACAAGCAGCAAGCCGCTGTCGATGCGATTAATTCAGATAACAATGTCCGTGCATTAAAAGAACGGTTTGATGCAAGGATTATTCCTGGCTCGATAGAGCCTGTTTAAATACGCCCTGATTAAATACTTAAGAGGAGATAAAAAAAATGAAAAACCCATTGGGAAATCTGATGCAGCAAGCCCAAAAAATGCAGGAAGACTTAAAGAAAATCCAGGAAGAAATTGCATCAATGCAAGTGCAAGGGGAATCCGGCGGTGGTTTGGTTTCCATCATTATGACCGGTAAACGGGAAGCGAGAAAAGTGACCATTGACGATTCATTGATAGGTGAAGATAAAGACATGCTGGAAGATCTGGTGGCAGCGGCCATTAACGATGCCGTCAACAAAGTGGCTAAAATGAAAAAAGAAAAAATGTCTGCCTTGACTTCTGGAATGCCTTTGCCGCCCGGGTTCCAACTGCCTTTTTAATATGCAACAAAAAGGCTTGTTAGGTCAGTTAATACAGGATTTATGCTGCTTGCCCGGTGTTGGTGCAAAAACGGCGCAACGCATGGCATTTTATCTTTTGCAACGGGATCGTAACGGTGCAAAAAGGCTCTCAGAAACCCTGTTACGCGCCATCGAAAATATCGGTTACTGCCAGCAATGCCGCACCTTTACTGAAAATACCCGATGTGATATCTGTGAGGACAGTTCAAGGGACGCCTCGCTCGTCTGTATCGTAGAAAGCCCTGCTGATGTCTGGATTGTCGATCAAGCCACCGTATTTAATGGCCACTATTTTGTGCTGCATGGGCGGTTATCACCGCTAGATGGCATAGGGCCGGATGAACTCGGGTTGGATCAGTTGGCGCAACATTTGACAACCGGCGTCATTAAAGAGTTAATCCTTGCCACCAACTCCACTGTAGAAGGTGAAGCAACCGCCTATTTCATCGGAGAGCTGGCACGAAAACATCAGGTGCAAGCCAGCAGGATAGCGCATGGCGTCCCTATGGGCGGTGAACTGGAATTTATTGACAGCGGCACGTTATCGCATGCGTTCAACGGGCGTAAACAACTTTAAGGTGGAAATATGACGACTGAAAATATAGCGGGCTGCCTATTTTGTAAAATGGTGGCAGGCCAGATTAAACCGGATGTGGTTTTTGAAGATGACAATATCCTAGCCTTTCGGGATATTAACCCCCAAGCGCCAGTACATATTTTGATTATCCCTAAACAGCATATTGCAACACTGAACGGCTTGAGCGACCCCCAATTGGCGGGCCAGTTATTACTGGTGACAGCCCAGCTGGCAAAGCAGGAAGGTGTGTCTGAAGACGGCTACAGAACGGTGGTCAATTGCAACCAAAATAGCGGTCAGGCAGTTTATCACCTGCATGTACATCTGCTGGGTGGTCGCCAAATGACTTGGCCGCCAGGCTAAAGTAGGGGCAAATAATTTTTTGCCCCTGCCATGCAGGCATAGGTATCTACATAAGTCTTAACGCCGTCATTCCGGCAGGGATTCCGGAATCCAGAGCCAAGGATGGTAACGTACCTGCACATACAGTGTTTTCATTCTTCGTGTGTTGATCTTGTAGGCCGGAATAAGCCTGTCCGCGCTTTAGCGCAGGACGGGCGTTTCCGGCGCACAAGTCCCATTGTGCCGGAAACGCCCGTTCTCGTTTACGCTCGAAACAGGCTTATTCCGGCCTACAGGCTAAAGTAGGGTCAATAATTTCTTGCCCCTGCCATGCTAGGGCGCCCAAGTCCGGCACGATACCCGTCAGGCCAGTTTTTCTTTCGTAAATTCAATCACATCAGCCA
>JAUYEP010000126.1 GCA_030689765.1 Methylovulum sp. | reverse complement strand
CATACGCTTCGCCCAACGCCTTGAATTTCGCTTCGGCATCGGCTTCCTTGCTGACATCGGGATGGTATTTGCGGGCCAGTTTACGGTACGCACGCTTGATTTCGTCCGGCGTGGCATCGCGCGACAAGCCCATAATTTGGTAGTAATCTTTGTACTTCATGATGAATTCCCTAGTCAATTACGGTGGATTTTTTGCTAGAAAAAGAAGCGATGAAAACAGCTAAAATTTGAGGGATTGAACAAAAGCAGGCAGGGGCGTTGCAAAGCAACGCCCCTGCTATGAGTTTAAACCAAAGCAACTTTACAAGATGAAGCTGCTTGCGCCAGGCACAAAAGCCCCTGAAAGAATTAGGGCGAAATCTGAAGACATATCACCATTGACATCCCCATAAAGCGTTCCAAACGAGTAGCGAAGCTCACCAGCAAGCCCTGTAAAACTATTTTCGCCTACAAACGTAAAGGCTTGGTCGCCAGTTTGCTGGGGATTAGCATCGATGGCAGACAGGTTGATTTTATCGCCCGTCGTCAAATCGGTGATGGTATCGCCGTAGTATTGGCTGCCAAACTCAGTCAACGCGTTATATTTAAAAACGTCATTACCTGCGCCGCCTGTCAGCGTATCTATCCCTAAGCCTCCGACCAGCGTATCTGCGCCGTCGCCACCGTTAAGCGTATCTGAGCCATAACTTCCGGCTAACACATCATTACCTGCATTCCCGTCCAGCGTATCGTTGCCGTTGCCGCCGGTCAAGGTGTTGTTCGCTGTTGTGCCATTCAGCAGTTTATTCTCCGTAACCTGGAATACCTGTGATCCTGTTGCCGTTTCCTCGACGGTTAAGTTATCAGGCAGCGCCAAACTGTAGTCTGCATTTTTATCGCCGGTAGTGTCAATTTGCAGCAATGTTGCATTATAGTCATCATAAATGCGCACTTGATTGGCCTCACCGCTAAAATCATTACCAACGCCCACAAACGCAAGTCCGGCAATTGCGCTTAAATTAATGTTATCGCCCACCGCCAAGTCGGTAACCGTATCCCTGTTATAAGCACCATTGATATAAGTACCATTGCCTATCTCAGCCAGCGAGTTGTACTTGAAAGTATCGTTATCCAAGCCGCCTGTCAGCGTATCCAGCCCTAAACCACCGTCCAGCGTATCTGCGCCATCACCGCCAACCAGCGTATCTGCGCCATAGCCGCCGACTAACACATCTTTGCCTGCATTCCCGTCCAGCATATCGTTGCCGTTGCCGCCGGTTAAAGTGTTGTTCGCTGTTGTGCCGTTTAGCAGTTTATTTTCAGCAACCTGGAATACCTGTGATCCGGTTGCCGTTTCTTCGACAGTCAAGTTATCAGGCAGCGCCAAACTGTAATCTGCATTTTTATCGCCGTTAGTGTCAATTTGCAGCAGCGTTGCATTATAGTCGTCATAAACCCGTACTTGATTGGCCTCACCGCTAAAATCATTACCAACGCCCACAAACACAAGTCCGGCAATTGCGCTTAAATTAATGTTATCGCCCACCGCCAGGTCGGTAACCGTATCCCTGTTATAACCGCCTGATGGCAAATAAGCACCATTGCCCACTTCAACCAGCGATTTGTACTTAAAAGTGTCATTACCTAAGCCACCTGTCAGCGTATCCGCGCCATAACCGCCGACTAACACATCATTGCCTGCATCCCCATTGAGCGTATCGTTGCCATTGCCGCCGATCAAAGTGTTATTCGCGGCTGTACCGTTTAGCACTTTATTTTCAGCAACCTGGAATACCAGTGATCCGGCGGCCGTTTCTTCGACAGTCAAGCTATCAGGCAGCACCAAACTGTAGTCTGCATTCTTGTCACCGTTAGTATCAATTTGCAGCAATGTTGCATTATAGTCGTCATAAACCCGCACTTGATTGGCTACGCCACTAAAGCTATTGCCAACCCCTACAAACTTAAGTTCGGCAATCGCGCTCAGATTGATTTGATCGCCCACCGCCAAATCGGTAACCGTGTCCCTGACATAACCACCTGATGGCAAATAAGAATTATCACCCAGCTCGGCTAACGCGTTGAATTTAAAAATATCATTACCTGCCCCACCGGTCAGCGTATCTGCGCCTGAGCCGCCGACCAACGTATCTGCGCCGTCACCGCCCTCAAGCGTGTCGCCAAACGCACCGCCCGCTAACTTATCATTTCCGGTATCCCCGATCAGCATGTCATAGCCATTGCCACCGGTTAACGTGTTATTCGCGGCTGTACCCGTTAAGGTTTTATTAGGCGCGATAGTTAGCGAATTGGAACCTGGCACACTTTCTTCCAAGCCAATTCGCGAAGAACCTAAGTTATCCAGGGTTATCATCGAATCAGAGGTTTTATCCCCGTCAAAATCAAACGCCACGTTGTCGCCACTCACACGGTATTGTCCAGGAACACCGCTAAAAGGGGCATCCCCTATATAGCTGGCACCTTGAAAAGCAACCGCTATTTGATCGCCTCCGCCAAAATCGTTGATGCTATCGCCGCCATTTAGAGAAAAATCGTCTGGCTTGGTAAAGCGGAATGTATCAGCCCCGCCGCCCCCCGCTAAAGTATCAGCGCCTAATCCGCCGTCTAAAATATCATTCCCATCTCCCCCAAACAAAACATCATGGCTATCCCCGCCGATGAGGGTATCGTTGCCTGATAAGCCGGAGAGTGTGTCGTTTCCTGCCCCCCCGGTTAATTTTTCACCGGCATTGGTGCCATTCAAAATTTGGTCAATGGCCGCGCTTAAAATCTGCGAGCCGGCTGCCGTTTCTTCGAAATTGATCTGACCGACAAATTGTAAGGACACATTTGCCACGGCATCGCCATCAGTATCAATGGCAATGAAGGCGTTGTTATTGTAATAACCTGAATAACTGCCGTAACCGGAACCATAGCGGATTTCCCCAGCCACACCCGTGAATTGGGCATTGCCAATAAATTTTGCCCCAGCAATCGCTGAAAAATTGATGGTGTCCCCAGCTGAAAAATCAACAATCTTATCACCGCTGGCATGGTTAAAATTTGCATACAAGAAAACATCCGCGCCGTTACCGCCGTGCAAAGAATCTGCCCCTGCCCCGCCTTCCAGAATATCTTTGCCTTCGCCACCGGATAAAATATCTGGACCGCCACCACCGGACAACGTGTCATTGCCTGCCAAACCATAGAGCATATCCCAGCCTGCCGTGCCCGTAACCGTATCATTACCTGTTGTACCTAATTTAATTGCCATAATTTTTATAACCTCAGCTATTGATAATCGAATGTGCTGTTGCACACACCAGCCATAATATAGACAAATGGAATGACACTATGGCTAAAACTAATCTACACTCAAAACAAATTTTTTGCCATTACCCGATCTTCACGTTTTATTGTCCATCATAAGGTTAAATCCACCGGCTTTAGCTGGAGGTTTTAACCTTGATGACTTTCGCTAACTACATTTACTAAAATCATTGGGGAACACATCGCCGTGCCTGGACCAACACAGTTAAATCCGCTAGACACCGGCATTGCCATTATCCATTCCAATCAATTGGAAGAACTTCGTGATGTCGTGGAGTATTGGTTAAGACAACACCCGCTCGCGCCATTGGAGAACGAAATTTTCCTGGTGCAGAGCAACGGTATGGGGCAGTGGTTGAAGCAAAGCCTGGCGCGAAATTCCTCGTTGGGCATTGCGGCAGCCATTCAGACAGCGTTACCTTCATTGTTTATCTGGAGCGTTTACCGCGCCGTTTTGGGCGGGCAAATCCCCAAAGAACAGCCGTTGGCAAAAGCGCCATTGGTTTGGCGCTTGTATCGTTTGCTGCCGTCGCTGGTTAGCCAATCCGAGTTTGCCACGCTGGCCAAATTTTTGGCCAATGACCACCATAGCCGCAAACACTACCAACTGGCTGAACAGCTTGCCGACCTGTTCGACCAATATCAAGTCTACCGTTCGGACTGGCTTGCCGATTGGGCCGAAGGGCGGGATGTTTTACGTAACGCCCATGCTGAAATTACCGCCCTGCCGGAGACCCAGCAATGGCAATCGGCATTATGGCGGGCGGTATTGACGGACTTGGGCGAAGATGCCACGCCGTTCGCAAGCCGGGCTTCAGTACATGCACAGTTTATGACGCACATTGATATACTACCGAAGCGTCCAGCCGGCATTCCCCGTCGGGTCATTTTATTTGGCCTGTCGTCCTTGCCACAGCAATCACTGGAAGTGTTAGCCAAGCTGGGCAAGTTTTGCCAGATAGTGTTGTTTGTGCATAATCCCTGCCAGCATTATTGGGCGGACATCATCGAAGACAAGGAACTGCTTAAAGCCGAACGCCGCCGTCAACCCTATAAATCGGGGATGGCCCCATCATTGACTGCCGAAGAGCTGCACCTGCAAGCGCCACCACTACTCGCCGCCTGGGGCAAACAAGGCCGCGATTATATCCGCTTGCTGGACCAATTCGACGAAACACAACATTATGCCAACTGGCATTGGCCGGACAGCAAAATCGATTTATTCAAGGCCTATGGCGAACCGGACCGACGCAGTTTATTGCAAAACCTACAGCAATCCATACTCGACCTGGAAGCCCTGCCCGCTGAGCCGGTGGTGTTGCCACTAGCCGATGATTCCATAGCCTTTCATGTCGCGCACAGCGCACAACGGGAAATCGAAATCCTGCATGACCAACTATTGGCCCGTTTTGCCGCCGCGCAACAGGCGGGAGATCCCCTTGATCCGCGCGATGTCATTGTCATGGTGCCGGACATCAACCATTACGCGTCGCATATCCGCGCCGTTTTTGGTTTGATCCAAACGGATGATGCCCGCTATATCCCCTACAGCCTGGCAGACCAACAACAGCGCGGGCAAAACCCGTTACTGGTTGCCGTGGAAGCCTTGCTGAATTTGCCGGAATCACGGTTTGCTGTCAGCGAGTTGCTTGCCTTGCTGGAAGTGCCGGCGCTCAGGACGCGCTTTGCCATCGACGAAATTGCTGTGCCCAAACTACATCAATGGATAGAAGAATCGGGAATCCGTTGGGGTTTGGACGCCAAACAACGCACCGGCTCCGTGGACATGCCAGTCCATTTGGAGGCCAACACCTGGCAATTTGGGTTACGCCGGATGTTGTTGGGTTATGCGGTCGGCGCCGGCGAACCTTTCGCGCAGATCGAACCCTATGAAGAAATCGGCGGCTTAGATGCGCAATGGCTAGGCGGCTTGTCGTTCCTGATCGAAACGCTGGAAAAATATGCCAACTTGCTTAAGCACGGGCAAGATGCCCTCCAGTGGCAACAAACCTTAACTGCATTGCTCGATGATTTTTTCATCGTCAGCAATGGACGCGAGCGCAAGACACTGGAGATGTTGACCGGCGCCCTGGATAAGTGGAACCAGTATTGCGGGCAAGCCGGACTGGCCGCCACCGATTTGCTGCCGGTCACTGTCGTGCGCGAAGCCTGGCTTAGTGGCGTTGATGAGCCATCCTTGCACCAGCGTTTTTTGGGCGGTCATGTTAATTTTTGTACCTTGATGCCGATGCGTGCAATCCCTTTCCGTCTGATTTGCGTGTTGGGCATGAATGACGGCGATTATCCGCGCAACCAACAAGCCCCCAGTTTTGATTTGATGGGCCAGCGCGGACATTACCGCCCCGGCGACCGCTCGCGCCGCCAAGACGACCAATACCTGTTCCTGGAAGCCCTGTTGTCGGCAAGGCGGCAACTTTATGTCAGTTGGGTCGGGCGCAGCATCCGCGACAACAGCGAACGCCCACCCTCGGTGCTGGTCAGCCAGTTACGCGACACGCTGGATAAGGGTTGGGCGTTGGCAAGCGACATACCGTTGTTGAAAGCCATCACCGTCGAACATCCGTTGCAACCGTTCAGCCAGGACTATGTTGCAAACCAGCGTGATCCACGACTTTTCACTTATGCCAGGGAATGGTTTGAAAGCACGGCACAGACCCACACCATTCCCACGCCGGACGAGGGGACGCTGCCTGAACCGCATCCGCAAGCCGCCCATTTCCCGCTGTCGCTAGAATCCCTGGCCCGTTTCATGAAAGCACCGGTCAAAGCCTTCTGCAACCAAACGCTGAAATTTGGCTTTGAGGACGAATCCGTGACTAGCGAAGACAGCGAACCGTTTGGCTTCAATCACCTGCAAAGCTATGTGCTGGGCGATGCGCTGTTGCAGGGGCTGAAAAATGACCCGCCTGACGACACGGAAGCCTTTTTTGCCCGCCAGCAAACCGCAATGGCCAGGCGGGGCGAGCTGCCGCTAGGCGGCTTTGCCAAAGCCAGTTTCGACGCGCTGGTTGACCCGGTCAACGCAGCCTGGGAGCGTTACCAAAACCTGTTACCCGCCTGGCCTTTTGAACTGGAAGCCCATGCCCTGCAATTGGAAACGTTTACATTGCCCGATGGCGCCAGCTACCAATTGACCGGAGGGTTAAACCATTTGCGGCGCCACAGCAACCAACAAGACACCGGTTTGCTTTTTTTAACCGCCCAAACGCTAATCAATAAAGATAACAGCATCAAGCACCCCAATCTGTTACTGCACTGGCTGCAACACCTGGCGGCCTGCGCGGGTTTCCAAAGGCTACAAACTTTAGTGGTTGCAGCCGATGCCATCATTGAAATACCGCCAATCAAACCTGTGGAAGCGCGGCAACACCTGGCGTTGCTGATCGGAGCGTATCATTCCGGCATGGACGCGCCCCTGCCTGTTGCCTGCAAAACGGCCTTCGCGTGGTTAGCCGCACCACCCGACAAGGCCGAAGAAAAAGCCCTGGCACGATACGAAGGCACTGGCTGGACTGGCGGCGAAGTCGATTACGATGCCCATTTGCAACGTTTTTTCCCCAGTTTTGCCGACTTGCAACAAAGCCCTGGCAACAACACTTTCGAATATTGGGCTACCCTGCTGTACCAGCCGGTTTTCACCCACATCAAACAACAAAACCCATAGGCGCGGCGCATCATGACTACGGCAAGCCCACTGAATCCCATTGATTTTCCACTGTCTGGTACGCGCCTGATCGAAGCCAGTGCCGGCACAGGCAAGACCTATACCATCGCTGCGTTGTATGTGCGGCTGATACTCGGACACGATCTGGACAACCAAGCCCAACGGCGCGATTTATTGCCTCCCGATATTCTGGTCGTCACCTTTACCGAAGCTGCCACCAAAGAATTGCGCGAACGGATACGCGAACGCTTAAGCCAGACGGCGCGTTTTTTTTGCGGACAGGCAGTCAACAGCGATGCTTTCCTGGAAGCCATCCGCGCCGGTTACGAAAAATCAGCTTGGCCTGCATGTGCAAGGCGTTTGGAATTGGCCGCCAACTGGATGGACGAATCCGCTGTTTACACGATCCATAGCTGGTGTAACCGCATGTTGCAGCAACATGCGTTCGATAGCGGCAGCCTGTTGCGCCAGGAGGTCAATACCGATGATACCGAGCTTCTGAATGAGGTGGTCAGGGATTATTGGCGGACTTTTTTTTATGACATTGCAAATGA
>JAUYEP010000123.1 GCA_030689765.1 Methylovulum sp. | reverse complement strand
CCCACGCTCCAGCGTGGGAATGCCGCCTGTGACGCTCCAGCGTCACGTAACGCGGAGCGTTGCCGGATGAATTCCCACGCCGGAGCGTGGGAACTATGCAACTCACCGGCTTAGTGGGCCTTACTGCGGCTAAATTTGTGTTGTAACCCTCCCGCAACGTCTTTGCCGGTATGCCCCAACGTCTTTGCCGGACACCGTGCGTAATCCATAGACGTAGCGGCGCTACGTCTCTACACCGCTAACAGGAAAATATAACCATGACTGACGACGAATTAAAACAACTGGTTGCCAGCTTGGCAATTGACCGAAAAGAAACCGATAAGCAACTCAAAGAACTGGGCAAACAAATCGGCGGCTTGGGCAAAAAATTTGGTAGCTTTACCGAAGGGTTAGCCCTGCCTTCAATGACTAAAATCCTGCGCGAGCGGTTTAAAATGGAAGTCATTAGCCCCAGTGTCCGGGTCAGTAAAAACGGCATCGATGCTGAAATAGATGTGTTGGCGTATGCCAACAGCGCTATCAATGAAGTTTATGTTGTTGAAGTCAAAAGCCATTTACGCGAGGAGGCGATAACCCAACTCAACGGCTTAATGGCAAATTTTAAAACGTTGTTTCCCGAACATAAGGACAAAAAACTTTACGGCATAATCGCTGCGGTGGATATGAGCGAAGCGCTGAAACAGCGGGTGCTGGCGGCAGGGTTTTATATGGCGCGCATACAAGACGGGACGTTTAGCCTGGATGTCCCCGATGCGTTTCAAGCCAAGTGTTTTTAAAGTCTTGTAGGTCGGGTTAGCGTGAGCGTAAAGCTGTAAATCTGTAAGGCGGTTTCGCGCTAGCAAACCGCCATCGGTGCGCCCCAAAATGACGGATTGCCTCGCGGCGAATCCGTCCTACAGTGCTCGACAGGCCACGAAACAAGAGAGAGACTTCTATGAATCTGGAAAATAATGCTGACATAAATGATGAACTGCTTGAGGAATATGACTTTTCCAAGATGACCAATGGTGTGCGTGGAAAGTATGCCAAACAATATCATGAGGGGGTGAAACTCATTATGCTTGAACCTGATGTGGCAGAAATATTTCCCGATGCAAAATCGGTCAACGAAGCGTTGAGGGCTTTATCAAAAATTATTTTGCAACATCAAAAGGCGGCCTAAAACTGTAAGGCAGTCTTGTAGGTCGGGTTGCGTGAGCGCTTGTGCCCCAGAGGGTATAACCCGACTTTTTATGCGCCGATTGCGTCGGATTTGATGTGCACTAGAGAGGAATTCACGATATGCCAACCGTCATTGTTATTTTTGGATGGAGATTGTTTTTTTACGCAAACGAAGGCAATGAACCTATACACATCCATTGCAAAAGCGGCGACAAGGAATGTAAATTTTGGATAGATAGTGAAAACTTTGACATTCAAGAAGCCTTTGCATTAAATCTGTCGCCGCGAGACAAAAGGCAAATCCGAAAGATAATATTTGAACATTTCGACTATATCGTAGACCAGTGGCAAGAATTCCAAAAGGAGAACCCCATGAACGCTTACCATAATATTGACGGGATAAAAATAGCAGGTGGAATGCTATCTGTGAAAGTAGATGACCAATTAATCCGCAAAAACTTGATTGAAATATCGCCCAGGTTAGCCCATGCCAGCCAGCAAGAACTAAACCACTACGAAATATCACCTTCCGGCTATGGCATTTACTGGCCGCTAATCGATGAAGATATATCCATTGATGGTTTGCTGGGTATTGTGCATTCGCCAGCATCATGGCGGAAAAGCGCCTAGGTTCTGTTGAGGTTTCAAAGCTGTAAGGCGGTTTCGCGCCAGCAAACCGCCATCGCTACGCCCCGTTGGGCGGGTTGCCTATCGGCGAATCCCCTTACGGCTTTATAATGCACCGACAACAACGGGGGCTTTGCCATGATTAACTACGAAAACGATTTTTACGGTTGGACACAAGAACAGGCTGCATTTTTGCGTACAGGGCGGTTGACTGATTTGGATATAGAAAACCTGATTGAAGAGGTGGAAACAATGGGACGGAGTGAAAAGCGGGAATTACAAAGCCGGTTGACCGTTTTAATGGCTCACTTGCTTAAATGGGAATATCAACCACAACGGGCTTCTAAAAGCTGGTTATCAACGATAGAGTATCAGCGTAATGATTGCACGGACGTGATAGGCGACAATCCCAGCTTGAAACCTTTGTTTGATTCGATCTTGGCTAAGGCATACACCAACGCCTGCTTGTTAGCGACAAAGGAAACCGGCATCAATAAAAAAGTTTTCCCCCCGTCCTGCCCGTGGACTATTTCCCAGATACTTGATGTTGATTTTCTTCCTGAACAACAAAATTGACTACGGAGTCAGCCGGGTGGGCCGGCGGTTTTACCCACCCTACGATACTCCAGCGCTGTAGAGACGTTGCACCGCAACGTCTTTTGCACCGCAACGTCTTTGCCGGACACCATGCGTAATCCGTAGACGTAGCAGTGCTACGTCTCTACATACAAGGAAATATAACCATGACTGACGATGAATTAAAACAACTGGTTGCCAGCCTGGCAATTGACCAAAAAGAATTGGCTCAAAAAATGGCGCAAACCGACAAGCAAATTAAAGAAACTGGTAAACAACTCAAAGAACAGGGCAAACAAATCGGCGGCCTAGGCAAAAAATTTGGCAGCTTTACCGAAGGGCTGGCCCTGCCTTCCATGACCAAAATCCTGCGCGAGCGGTTTAAAATGGAAGTCATCAGCCCCAGTGTCCGGGTCAGCAAAAACGGCATCGATGCTGAAATCGATGTGGTGGCGTATGCCAACAGCGCTATCAATGAAGTCTATGTCGTCGAAGTCAAAAGCCATTTACGCGAGGAAGCGATCACCCAGCTCAACAGTTTGATGGCGAATTTCAAAACGCTGTTTCCCGAACATAAGGACAAAAAGCTTTACGGCATTATCGCTGCGGTGGATATGAGCGAAGCACTGAAACAGCGGGTGCTGGCGGCAGGGTTTTATATGGCCCGCATACAAGATGAGACCTTTAGCCTGGATGTCCCCGATGCGTTTCAAGCCAAATGTTTTTAAGGGCACTGCGCTGGTTTCCAATTAAATCGTCTGGCGTACAATAGATGCCTGATAGTAATTATTCACCTCCCCCCTTTGAAAAATGGGGAGAGCAAAGCGAGGGGGCAGAGGGGGATTAATCTCATTAAATCTCCCCTAACCCCTCTTTTTCTAAGAGGGGGGACTGAATACTTACGCCTGATATAAACCCAATCCAATCGGTGAAAACAATGGACATCAAAGACTACATGCAAGACCTCGGCCTTAAAGCCAAAACAGCCGGCCGGGAAATCAGCCGGACAGAATCGGGCAAGAAAAACCTGGCCTTGCTGGAAATAGCCAAAGCCATCGACAACAGCCGCGAGCGGCTGACCACAGAAAACCAAAAAGACCTGGAAGCTGGCAAGCAAAACGGCCTTGATGCCGCCGCGCTAGACAGGCTGGCATTAACGCCAAAAGCCATCCAAGCGATGATAGACGGACTGCAACAAGTTGCCGCCCTACCCGACCCTGTTGGAGAAATAACCGATTTAAGCTACCGTCCCAGCGGTATACAGGTCGGGCAAATGCGTGTGCCGCTAGGTGTCATCGGCATTATTTACGAATCGCGCCCCAATGTGACTGTCGATGCGGCGGCCTTGTGCCTTAAAGCCGGCAATGCCTGTATTTTAAGGGGCGGCTCGGAAGCGCTACATTCCAATCAGGCGATAGCCGCCTGCATCACGAAAGGGCTTCAAGCGGCGGATTTGCCCACCTCTGCGGTACAAATCGTCGCGACCGCCGACCGTGCCGCCGTCGGCGAACTCATTACCATGAACCAATATGTTGACATCATTGTGCCCAGAGGCGGCAAAAGCCTGATTGAGCGCATTTCCAAAGAGGCCAGTATTCCAGTCATTAAACATCTGGACGGTATCTGCCATGTTTATATTGATGATAGTGCCGCTATTGATAAAGCCATTGCGATTGCCGTCAACGCCAAAACCCACCGTTATGGCGTGTGTAACGCCATGGAAACCTTACTGGTTGCCGAAAATATTGCCGTTAAGGTGCTGCCATTACTGGCAAAAATCTATCTGGAAAAAGGCGTTGAATTACGCGGCTGCCTTAAAACCTGCTCGCTGATTCCTGAGTGCATCAGGGCGAGCGAAGAAGACTGGCATACGGAATATCTGGCGCCGATTTTATCCATCCGTATTGTGGACGGCATAGACGAAGCGATGGCACATATCAACCATTACAGCTCGCAACATACCGAGGCCATCGTCACTGAAAACTACACACTGGCGCGGCGTTTTCTGCGCGAAGTCGATTCCAGTTCGGTTATGGTGAATGCCTCGACGCGGTTTGCCGACGGTTTTGAATACGGTTTGGGCGCGGAAATTGGCATCAGCACCGACAAGCTCCACGCCCGTGGGCCGGTCGGTTTAAAAGGCCTGACCTCGTTAAAATTCATCGTACTGGGCGATGGTCATATCAGGCAGTAGCCGATGATAGGCATTTTGGGCGGCACGTTTGATCCTGTCCATTACGGTCATTTGCGTGCTGCACTGGAAGTTAAAACTATTTTCGGCCTGGCTGAAGTCCGCTTAATCCCCAGCGCCACACCGCCGCATCGGGAACAACCCGCCGCATCCGCGTTAATGCGTAGCCAAATGCTGGCATTGGCGGTTAACAATCAGCCGGGTTTGCTTGTGGACACGCGGGAATTAGACAGGCCTGGCGCGTCTTATATGGTCGATACGCTGCACTCTTTACGGCAGGATTCCCCAAACCAGCCCTTGCTGCTTTTTATCGGCACCGATGCGTTTAACCATTTAACGGGCTGGCATCGCTGGCGGCACTTACTCGACTACGCGCACATTGTCGTCATGACCCGTCCAGGTAGCACTGTGCAAAAATCCGATGGTTTTTTTAACGCACGTCTAGCCTACGAGAAACAGGAACTGGCACAAACCAACGCCGGAAAACTGTTTTTTCAGCCTGTCACCCCGCTTGATATTTCAGCGACCGCAATCCGGCACATGATTGCAGAAAAACAAAATCCAGGTTTTTTATTACCCGATGCTGTCATAGAATACATCCAGCAAAACAGGCTTTACGAAACACGTTGAGCCAACGCGTCTGTAAAAGAACGAAGTGCCGCACAAATCACCCCATCATTTAATTTTAGGAAATCATGCAAACAGAAGAATTATTAAAAATCGTCCAGGATGTCTTGGACGAACGCAAAGGACAATATATAACCACCCTGGATGTTCAGGGCAAAACCAGCGTTACCGATTACATGGTGTTGGTAACCGGCACCTCTAACCGACATTTGAAATCATTATGTGATCATGTCACTGAAAAGCTCAAAGAAAGCGACGTTAAGCCATTGGGGCTTGAGGGTGATTTAAGCTCAGACTGGGTGCTGCTGGATTTAGGCGATGTGATTGTCCATGCCATGACGGCGCAAGCGCGTGAATTTTATCAACTGGAAAAATTATGGTCGGTTGATCGCCCCAAGGAAAGCGGACAGGCGGCGGGTTAGCCCAGGTAAGATAAGACTACAGCGTTTTCATGCTTAATATGTAATCAGAACACGCAAGCGTAGAGACGTTGCAATGCAACG
>JAUYEP010000110.1 GCA_030689765.1 Methylovulum sp. | reverse complement strand
CGATGCTGGTGCGCTTGGCAATCTGGGTGCTCCCCTTGCTAAAACGCGCAGCCAAATCGATGACCGGCACCACGCTGCCGCGCAGGTTGATGAAGCCGCGCACGAAAATTGGCATCATCGGCACTTCGGTCAGGTAGCCGTAATTGATGATTTCTTTGATGTTTAAAATCCCCAGCGCATAGATCTCATCCCCCAATGTGAAGGTGAGGTATTGGCCGCCCTCCAGTTGCTGGATCTGTGCCTGTGCGCCCGACAATGGTTTGGGTGTTATTGCAATGGCTCTCATGGTTTTCTCCTAGAACCGTCCGAAGCGGTTCAGATTGACATTGGTTTCACAATCATCCAGGCCATTGATTTGCAGCACGGGCTTGGCTTTTTCCAACTTTTTGTTGGGCTTCGGCGTGGAGTTGCTAGCGGAGCTGCTAAATGAAGCGCCGTTATCTGTGATTTTGAAAAAGCTCATCAGGCTTTGCAGTTGTTCGGCCTGGCTGGTCATTTCTTCGGAGGTGGCCGCCAACTGTTCGCTCGCCGAGGCATTTTGCTGGGTGATTTGGCTCATCTGGTTAATTGCGATGTTGACTTGGCTGGCGCCGCCCGATTGTTCTTGCGATGCGGCGGCGATTTCCTGCACCAAATCCGAAGTTTTAGTAATGCTGGGCACCATCGCGTCCAGTAATTGGCCGGCGCTTTCTGCGGTTTTGACGCTGTTTTCCGCCAGTTCACCAATTTCCCGTGCCGCCACTTGGCTGCGTTCCGCCAGTTTGCGTACTTCCGCCGCCACGACTGCGAAGCCTTTGCCGTGATCGCCTGCCCGTGCCGCTTCGATTGCGGCGTTAAGCGCCAGCATGTTGGTTTGATAGGCAATGTCGTCAATGATGCCGATTTTTGAGGCAATGCTTTTCATTGCATCCACGGTCTGGTTGACAGCCAAGCCGCCTTGGGCCGCTTCTTGCGAAGCTTTGCAGGCCATGCCGTCAGTGATTTTGGCATTTTCGGCATTCTGGTTAATGCTGGCCGCCATCTGTTCCATGCTGGCGCTGGTTTCTTCAACGCTAGCCGCTTGTTCGCTGGCGGCTTGCGATAGTGATTGCGAGGTGGCGCTGATTTGTCCAGAGGCACTGCTCAACTGATAGGTGGCGCTGATGACTTGGGCAATAGTTTCTGAGAGTTTGGCAATGGTGTTGTTGACGGTGTCTTTAAAGTCGCCGAGCTGGCCTTTGTAGTCGCCTTTGACGGTTCGGGTCAGGTCGCCTTGTTCGACCAATGTCAGCACCGCGACTGCTTCGTTGACGGGCAGGATAACGCCATCCAGCGTATTGTTCACGCCTTCGACAATTTTGCGGAAGTCGCCCTGGTGTTTGCTTGCATCGGCACGGGTGGCCAAGCGGCCTTCCACGGCGGCTACCGATAACAGACTGGCATCCGCCACCAGCGCATTCACCGCATCGATACAGGTGTTGAGGTTGTTTTTCAGGATATTGAAGTCGCCGTTGTAGCTGTCGGTGATTTTGGCGGGGATGTTGCCTTTGGCGATGTTGTCCACATAATCCGCCGCGACATTGAGCGGGTTGATCACCGCATCCAGGGTAGCGTTCACGCCTTCGACAATTTTGCGGAAGTCGCCCTGGTGTTTGCCCGCATCGGCACGGGTGGCCAAGCGGCCTTCCACGGCGGCTTTGGACAGCGCACCGGCATCGTTGACCAGGGCTTGAATGGCAACCATCATGCTTTTCATCGCCGCCATTACGCTGCTGCTGTCGCCGGCTTTGAGGACAATCGTGGCGCTGAGGTCGCCAATGGCAATTTTGTTGGCCAGGCCCGCCACGACATCCGGCTCGTCGCCCAGTTGCTGCATCAGATTACGGGTAACAAACCAGCCCATCCACGCAATCGCCAGCAGGACAATGCCCGCGATGATGCTGGACGTGTTGGCTGCCTCGGCCTTGGCTACGGCGGCTTCATCAGCGCCTTTCTTCGCCAGATCGACGTTGTAGCCCATGTGGGTATTGAACGCGGCATTCACTCTGTCAGCCTGTGCAGCATATTGCGTCAATGCATCACGCGCCTGCTCTTTTTGGTTTTGCCGGGAAAAATCCACAGCTTTTTCCATGCCCTGAAGATATTCGTTAAAAGCAGCCTTATCCTCCGCTAACATCTGGCTGTCCTTGGCATCCACAATGGTGCTTTCATAGGCTTGCAGGGCGTCCGATACCGCATTTCGGGCTTCATTGAGCTTGGTTTCGATTTCTGCCTGTTTGGCCGCATCGGTATTCAATATATGGTCGTATGCGCGGATACGCATACGACCGAGCGCTTCAGTGGCTTTGCCCAAGGCGACAATAGCCGGGACACTGTTGATATTGGCGAAATTGGTTTTTTCATACACCACAGCCATCCTGTTCTGCCCAAGCCAAGCCAGCCCCACTAAACCTAGAATAGCGGCGCCCACCAGCAACATCATCATTCTTGTAATGGTCATTTTCATTGCTTTTTTCCCCGTTAAATTAACAAAACAAAATGGTTTTTACCCACGCACAAATTTTGTGCCCGTTCCCAAGCCCCTGTTTCACTGCCCACTGTTAAGGGTTTTTCCGTTCGCACTGAGCTTGTCGAAGCCTGTCATGAGCTTGTCGAATGGGGTGATCGGAAAAACCCGAGACCGCGAAATCTGTAGCGCCGGTAGAGACGTAGCACGGCTACGTCTACGGATTACGCCCCCACCACTATGTTTTAAACCTTGCGTACCGACGTAGACGTACCGACGTAGACGTAGCGACGTAGACGTAGCGGTGCTACGTCTCTACAGGGTATGCACACAGTACGTACGGTGTGGTATTCGTCAAACCAAAGCCTGCTCCTGTTGCCGGAGCAAGCTTGGCACATCGATAATCAACGCCACTTCGCCGCTACCAAGAATGGTCGAGCCACCCACGCCTTGCACATGCCCAAACAACTTGCCCAGCGGTTTGATGACGGTTTGCAATTCACCCATCAGCCGGTCAACCACAAGACCGGCCTTGATATTGAGATGCTCGACGACAATGACGTTTTGCCGCTGCGCTACGGTGGTGTTTTTGCCAAATACCTGCCGTAAGCGGATAAATGGCAACACTTCGCCGCGCAGCTCCATGTAATCGCGGTTGTCATCGACCGGCAGTGCCACGCATTCGAGCACCCGATCCAGCGGGATGACATACGAGGCGTCGCCAACACCGGCAAGAAAGCCGTCGATAATAGCCAAGGTCAAGGGCAAATGGATTTTCAGCGTGGTGCCAAGCCCTTGCTGGCTGTCGATATAAATGACACCGCGCAATTCGGTGATGTTGCGCTTGACAACATCCATGCCGACACCGCGTCCCGACAAGTTAGTCACTTGCTCGACGGTGGAAAAGCCGGGTTCAAAAATGAGTGCGTAAATGTCTTGGTCGCTAAGTGCCGCACCTGCGGGTATTAACCCGCGCTCGAGCGCTTTGGCGAAGATTTTGTCACGATCCAGGCCACCGCCGTCGTCGCAGACTTCGATGACGATGTTGCCGGAACTGTGGTAGGCGTTAAGCTTTAATGTGCCTTGCGGGGGTTTGCCTCGCTCGGCCCGTAGTTCAGCCCGTTCGATGCCGTGATCCACAGCATTGCGCACCAGATGCAATAAGGGGTCGCCAATTTTTTCGACAACCGATTTATCGACTTCGGTTTCGGCGCCGGTGATTACCAGATTGATGTCTTTGCCCAATTCCCTGCTGACATCATGCACGACACGCTGGAAGCGGTTGAAGGTGGCGCCGATGGGCATCATGCGCAGTTGCAGGGCGCTGTCACGCACGGCTTCGACCAAGTCGATGACTGTGGCATTCGCTTCCTGCAACGCAACGTTTCTGCTTTGTATAGCCAGCAAGTTGGTGGCCGCCGTGGAAATGACCAATTCGCCGACCAGGTCGATCAATTTGTCGAGCCGTTCAGCATCGACGCGGATACTTTGGTTTTCAGAGGCTTTGGCGTCTTTGATTTGTTGCTGTTTTTCCAACGCGGCACTGACCAGTGGTTGCTGCACCACGCGCTGATCGACCAGAATTGCGCCAATGCGGTCAGGCGCCTGTTGATTTTTTGCTTGGGTTTGCTGGGTTTTGAGGCTTTCTTCCAGTTCTCGCGGGGTGATGACACCGCTTTTGAGCAGCAATTCGCCGAGCGGGGCGTCATCTCCGGTCAGTGAGTTGATCAGTCCAACGTAGTAGGGGATTCTGTTTTCCAGCGGCAGGATGTGGATATGGCTGCCTTCGCGGACAAATTCAAAGGTGCTTTCGATGGTTTCTTTGTTGGCAGCGCTTTTCAGGATGATTTCAAAACCCAGATAGTTGCTTTCCGGATTCATGATTTCTGCATCCGGCATGGCATGGCTGAAGGTCGTCAAGTCAATGATGTCGCCCAACGTGTTCAGATAGTGGATAAACGACAAGGGATCCATGCCGTCACGCAGACAATCCCCGTTAAATTGCAGGAACAGATGCCAATTGCCGGTTTCGATGCCGCTGTTGGCAAGGGTTTCAACGTGCCCGGCGTTGCCTTGTAAGGCAACGGCTTCGGTTTTCGTTGCCGCCTGCGTTCCCAGATAAGGCCGCAGCGCTTCCAAAAGCCGGTTGCCGCATTCGGTCAGGTCTTGGTCTTCGTCAAGGTTACCGTTGGCAACTTCGTGGATCAAGCAGGTAATGTGATCGCAACAAGGCAGCAAGGCGGCAACCAGGTCGGATGAAATGGTCAATTTACTGCCGCGCAACGCATCGAGGACGCCCTCGACAACATGGGTAAAGCGGACGATGTGACCGAGCCCGAACAGGCCGGCCGAACCCTTGATGGTATGCGCCACCCGAAAAATGGCGTTGATGGTTTCCTCGGGCGCTTGTATGTTTTCAAGCGCCATCAAATCGGTTTCCATGCCTTGCAGCAACTCAGTGCTTTCGATGATGAAGGTGGGCAGCACCTCCTCCAAATCTTTATCCAAAATCATCGCGGTGACTCCAACACCACCTGATCGCCGAAAGCGGTGGTGAGCCGGGTCAATTCCAGAATGTCCAACACCACTTTGCTGTGCATGACAAAGCGCAAGGTTTTGCCCGTTTGCGCCGCTTCCCGTTTGATCAGGATCAACAACTGCAAACCGGCGGTATCGAACTCGCTGACTTTTGAAAGGTTGATCTCCAGCTCGTCATCGGTGTCAAGGAAGGCGAGCAAAAGCGCCTTTTGTTCGGTGGCGGTGACGATGGTCAACTCGCCTTCTATGGATAGTGTTTGCATGGGGGGCATCCTGAGGGTAAGTGGTAAAACCCAACATTAGATTTCACAGGTTTGTTGTATCCAAAACGCAATGCTTTGCCGCTCTGCTCTACTCGCTTGCCTAGCAACGCTCCTGCGCCACTGGTGGCATCCCTACGCCGGAACGTGGGGACGGTGGTTGGGGATGGTTTGTTTTTGCATAGTTCCCACGCTCCGGCGTGGGAATTCATCCGGCAACGCTCCGCGTTACGTGACGCTGGAGCGTCACAGGCGGCATTCCCACGCTGGAGCGTGGGAACGATACAAGGGAGCTGAAGTTGCAGATGATCCCTAATCAGCCCGTCATCAGAGGTAATGTGCAAGACCCACTGCGCCATCAACTTGACGATATCGGCTTTGCTCCAGTTGCCTTCCTTGATGGCCTCGCTTTTTGAGATTAATCCAGCTAACAGCTCATTATGGTTTTCGACATGCTGCCCGTAATAGGGATAGGCGTGTTCCCGCATCAGTTTTTCTTCGTGGTCAAAATGTTTACGGGCATGCCTGTAGAGCTGCATGGCATTGTTAATCAACCCATCGTTTGTCGGGCACTGGGTGATTGTATTGGCGAGGTTAAATAAATGTTGATGTTCGTTGTCGATCAGGGTATTGCCTAACGCGTATTCATTTTTCCATTCAAATTTCATGAGTGCCACCGATGTGTGAATCCAAGAAATGCCTCTCCAGCAAAACTGTGATGCAGCTTGGGCAGAGAGTCACGCCGATATTCATTAAATTTTGTAGTGATATTGTGCTCTTAGTCAGGGAAATTGAAAATCAGCGGAACGCTTTGAAATGTGTAGTTTTTTGGGTAAGAATTTGTAGGGGTTTTCTTACTTGCCAGAAAGGGCGTAGCGTTTGTAGGGTTGGCGCTACCGGGACTGTAGGGGAATTCAATGTTTGGGGTACAAACCCAGGTTTGCACTCCACATTCTCATTTGGAGTTACAGATTTAACCCATTACCTAATATTTAGGGGTAATTCCGTAAAATTATTTTGTAGGGCATAACGGATAATGTCAGCGTTTGAGTCCATTTGCATTTTTGACATCAACCTGGTTTTGAAGGTGCTGACGGTTTTTGCACTGAGCGTCATGTCATTGGCAATTTCACAGATGCTTTTGCCGGCAGCAATGGCGAGGAAAACCTGAAATTCGCGGTCGCTCAATTTCGCATGCGAGGGTATATTCTTGTCCATTTTCAATTCATCAATCAGGTTTTCAGCCACTGCAGCGCTGATATATTTTCTGCCACCAGCAACTTTGCGGATAGCCGTCACTAATTCATCGGGAGAACTGTCTTTCGTGACATAACCGTCCGCACCCGCTTTTAACATTCTGATGGCATACTGGTCTTCTGGATACATGCTAAATATGAGGACAGGCAGGTGTGGGCTTTGCCGTTTTGCCAAGCCGACCAAATCCAGCACATTTCTGCCGGGCATAGATATGTCAAGCAGCAGGACATCCCAGCCATTGGCGCGGATTTTATTGAAGGCTTCGTCACCTGAAGCCGCCTCGCCGCAGACCTGCATATCAGGGATTTCAGCGATAATTTTTTTTACCCCTTCCCTGATGGTCGCGTGGTCATCGGCAATCAGTAGGTTAATCATGGTGGCCCCCGTTTTCTGATGGTTGCAGCGGCATACGCAAGTTGAGCAGGACACCTTGTCCGGGAAGCCCTTCGAGGGTGAACTCACCCTCGAAAAAGCGTGCGCGCTCAATCATGCCCTTAATGCCATAGCTGCCCGCCTTGTCCATCTGCGCGGGTGTCATGCCGCAGCCGTTATCCATGATGCGCATCAAAAAAACATCATCAACGACGCTGATATCAATGCTCATTTTGGTTGCCATGGCATGCAGGACGATATTGTTTAAGGCTTCCTGGATGATCCGAAAAATCGCCGTGCTGCGTTTTTTGTCGATTTCAACCGTATCTTCCGGTGCGGTTAACAGACATTCCATGCCGGTTTGCTGGCGGAATTTTTCTACGTGCCAGTCTATGGCGGCCAATAGCCCAAAATGATCGAGAAAATCAGGGTGGAGATCCGTCATGATTTTTCTGAGGGCTTTAATCGCATTGTCAACATGCTGGGTCATGACAGCAGCTTTCTCGTGGTATTTTGGCAAGTCTGCCGACAGTTGTTTACTTAACCAGCCCAAGTCCATTTTAAATCCAGCCAGAAAACCGCCTAATTCATCGTGGATGACCCGCGCAATCAGGGCCCTTTCTTCTTCCCTGGCCAGTTCCAAATGGCGGGATAATTTCCGTAGCGCGTCTTCAGCCTGTTTATATTGGCTGATATCATGCACTGTACCTATAAAAAGATGGCAACCCTCGACATTGACTTCACTGACACCCAACGCCATAGGAAATACTGGGCCGTCTTTCCTGAGTCCGTAAACCTCGCGTCCGACACCGATTATTTTGGCATTGCCGCCGGCCAGATATTCGGCAATATAGCTATCGTGCCGGCTCCGGTCAGGCTCGGGCATCAAACGGTTGATACTTTGTCCGATGAGTTCTTCAGGCGGGTAACCGAATATTTTTTCAGCGGACGGATTAAGGCTTTTAATTATCCCGTGTTTATCAATAATGATAATGCCGTCCAATACGTTGTTGAAAATAGCATGCAGCTTCGCTTCATTGATGTTCAGCAAAGCCTGCATTTGCCAACGGTGGCCCGTGTCAGCAAGTTCCTCATTTTTCAAATCGTGGTGCTTATTATGCATATCTTGGGGTTTCCTTTAATTATGGCCTATGTATCGGCGAACTTTGTCGCCGATTTCATATTTATAACATTTTGTTTATTAACGGAACATCAAAGTGTTAGCAATGCCAAGCGAATCCAATAACGGCAATGGGTATAAAATATCCAAATCTGCTGCAAGTGATTTAATATTGCAGGGTGCAACGCCCGTAATCGGCTAAAAATCACCTTAATGGAAGCGATGTTGATTATGGCTGGTTACAGCGTTTTCAGATTAGGTTAATAACGTTGTGTTAGCTGTAGGTGCGGATACAGCGGTTTTAACCTGCATTAATACGTAGGCCGGAATAAGATCGTCCAAAGCGTAGCGAAGGACGGTCGTTTCCGGCGCTTGTGCCCCCCATTGCGCCGGAAACGCCAGTTTTCGCTTGC
>JAUYEP010000108.1 GCA_030689765.1 Methylovulum sp. | reverse complement strand
AAGCCTTGTGGCCCCTTTGGTCTGTTCCATAAGTGTGAGGCTGAACAATACGGAGATGACCGTGATAACTGAAACTCAAGAGCGATCTGGTCTTGATTGCTTCGCAGATATTCATGCCACACCTCTTTTGGTCTCTAACGTCTAGGTTAAGCAGCCGCGGCGCAAAGCGCCAACTACGAAGTGAACCCCGCCGGCCCGCGGTCTGCTTGAACCGCCTGTTCGGCATGGCAAATAAAGGATTTTTGAATGATTGCAATTGTGAATATCTCGACGCACGGCTTCCCAATTGGTTGGAACGAATACGAACTACGGATAAACGAAAAGGTGATTGCAACCTTCCGGCATAAACGCGAGGAAGGCCTGACAAAGTGCTTGGAGCTCGCCGCCGCTGCCGCCGAAAAAGCAAAGTGGGAACAGGCTCGTGAAATGATTGAAGCATTGCGGGCGCCGAACGTCTAGGTTAAGCGGCTGCGGCGCACGCCGGCAACCACGAAGTGAACCGGGATTTCCGCAGTCTGCTTGAACCGATTGTTAGCGATGGCAGTACTTGTGTGCTTTTCGTAGTGCGAAACAATGCGGAACAAAACGACAAAGCAAGAACGCAGGAATTGCGAGCCGTGATGCGAAACAGCAAAACAACAAAAAGACCAAGCGCGGAACACAGGCGCATTGACAGCAAAAAAACAGCTCGCCAAGCGGCGAAAGGCTGCGAAGCAAGTGGCGATGATTTCGACTTTTGCATGGCCTGAAAATAATTGGGCGCTAACGTCAAAGCTAAGGGGCGCCCGCGCGCGGACGCCGGCAAAGACCAAAACCGGCATTTCGGGCGTCCCTCTTGAGCGCAATGTTAGACGCCGATTTATGGGGTGTCATTTGGTTGTTTCATCATCTTGAGCCTTTTTCCTTCGAAGTACTCGGGCGGTTGCTTGTGCCAATCCCTATGTTGAATGCAGTACTCAACATATGCAATTGAGTTCTTCAACTTCTGGTGCGGTGATGAGGCATCCAACTCAATAAGCTTCGTCGTCGCTGGTGTTCTAAAGAGTTCTTCCCAACGGCTCGTCCAATCAAGAGCGACAGGGGGAAGTTTTGTTTCTTCTCCAGGCTTTACTGGTATGTCGTATTCCATAAAGAGGTTGGGGTTAACTTCTGCCATGAACGGTGGCCAGGTTGCAGACGGGGCAAAAGCAACGCCTAGCCATTCTTGAATATTTTCGCACAAGGCACCTTCAACGATTGGCATTCCAATATAAGTGCCTGTGTCTCGTTCCATCACGGCTTCGCCCAACGCGATTGCTCCACGCAGGGGAATGCCCATAGCAAGAGCCTCACAGACAAATGTGGCGCAATGACTGACGAACGCATCGGCAAAGCCGCGCTCCAGGGGAACCCACATGAAAATTGTGTCGCTAAAATATGCCGTTTGAACGTCGAGTGAGAACAAGATCGGGTATCGAGCGCCTGTGCCATCCGATACTGTGCCGAGGCATCGTGAGGCTTCCTTTTTCACGGTTGTCTCGATCAATTGATGGTAGATCGTGGCAATTCTCTCTGGCCCTTCAGTATCCACACGCTTCGAAAAGGCGAGTACGTCAAAGAATCCAAAAATAATGGGGATCTTCTTCGGTGCATACGTTTGATCTTCGGCGGTCTGTTGGGTGTTGGCTGGCATATGCTGCGGCGACTAACGTAAAGTTGAGGGGCGCCGCGCTTCTGCGGCGTCCCGCTCGAACGACAGGTTAGGCTTGATTTTCGGAGAGCCAAGCTAACACATCAACAACATTTTTATCTGGCGGAAATACAGGATAAAAGCATTTTTTTATTTCGCCATTATTAAGAATTAGCGTCAGCCTTTTTATTAATTTTAAACCTCCAACTTCAAAAAGAGGCAATTTCAAAGCTGAGGAAAAAGCATGACCTGCATCACTCAAAAGCGGATATGGCAAACCCAAACGATTTGAGGCTTCTTTTTGTGCTTCCGATGTTTGAGTGCTTATGCCGTAAATGTTTACACCATTACGTTTAAGCTCAGAATGGTTTTCACGATAAGAACATACTTGTGGAGTACATCCAGCGGCACCAGGAATTTGAACCCAGCCTTCGGGAATGGATATTCCGGGGCGCCCTGTCATTGGATAGCAGAAGATTACATTCCAACCAGATAAACGAGATAAATTAATTTCTTTGCCATCGGCTGACCATAGGGAAACGTTGGGCATCAACATATTTTCTAAATGATCGCACGCGCCATCATTTGATGGAATCGGTAAATCCTCAGGAATTGAGAAAATTACATCTGGTGGTGATTTAACATTTTGCATTGTCACGATCCAAAAAGCCTAACGTAAAGCTAAGGGGCACGCCGATCACAGAAGATTAACGAAGCCACTGAACCTTGAAAAAAATAAACAACAAAACCGCACCAGGTCGGCGAAACCCTAGAAACCCTGAATCCCTTTGACCGCCATGTTAGGCAGGGTAACGCACCGAAGCTTAAACCGACACGGACAAAAAAGCTAAATCATGCACCGGACGCTGACCAACACCGAACCTGCGGCTTGCGTCGTGCGCGGCGCACCCAAGATGGACGACGACACCCAAGCCACACCGCGCATGACGCAAACGCATCCGACTGTGCGACACCACCCAGTATGCCGATGCCCGCAAAAAACACACCCAAGCTGCGGGTTTGCAACGGAAGCCCAAACCAAACCAAAAAACTGCCCGCAACCCTAAAGCTCACGAAGGCAAACCGAAACCAACAACCGTCACCCCCGAAAGCCTAACGTAGAGCTAAGGGGCGCGCCGTTCGATGAGGCTCAGCGAAACCCGGAAGCCGTGAAAAAAACCGATGTTCAAATGCGCCAACGGTCGGCGAAACCCTAAATCCCTTTGAGCGACGTGTTAGGCCGCCTGTTTCGCATGGTTATGTGAACGGTGAGCAGGTGATCCATACAACATCCCATCAATGCTTATATCTTCATCTATATCAGACCAATGGACACCTTGACCATCACCGATAATTTCAAAATTTTGTCGTTGTTTTTCGGTGGCTTCCGATAAACGCCATGACCAGATTAAGGGAACGCTTATTGTGCGTCCATCCACCAGATAGGCAATAATTTCGTCCTCAGTAACTTTAATTGTCAGTAATCGAGGTTCTATAATATTAACCACAGTGCTCATACCAAGCCTCCACAATTTTTGGTAAATTATTTTTAATAAGTTTCTGGATGACGCTTAGTTCCTTTGGTGAAAAGCCACAATTCTTTGCAAGACAAAGGGGTTCAAGCCAAAACTTACAGGTTATTTTATCGCGTTGTACATGAATATGTTTCGGTTTCCTACAATCGAAGCTGTAAAAAAATAATCGGTAAGCTCCAGGAATATTTTTGATACTTGGCATAACGGCCATCATCCCGTTTTATAAATTTAATTTCAGCTTATTTACGCCTTACCGAGTTGTTAAATCACGACAAAATCCGCATTAGTTAAGGCTAAATGGATACCCAATGTGGCAATTTGCACCGCCGCACCGGTGCCGCTGCCGTCGGCGTCATAAGACAATGCGCCGGTAGTTTTGTTGTAGACGATAAAATCGTTGCTGTCCAGCGCGGCAGTGCCGACCACCAAGCTGTCGGCTTTTAATAGGCCGCTTGGTCAGCGCCGTGAATATATTGTTTTCCAGGTAAAGGGTGTCGTCGGCCACGGAAAAATCCACCAACGTATCGATGTTGCCAATCAGCGCGGTGTTAAAAATAAAGCTGTCTTTACCCGCGCCGCCGATTAACACATCGTTGCCCTTGCCGCCGTTTAGCTTGTCCTTGTCGGCGCCGCCATCGAGTTTGTCATTGCCGTTACCGCCATTGAGCGTATCGTTTCCGGCGCCGCCGCTTATCGTATCGTTACGGACGTTGCCGGTTAACACATCATCACCGTTGCCGCCGTTTAGTATCAAGTTGGTAATCAGCACCTTACCGGTAACGGCGCTATCAACGCTTTCGGTATTGCCCAGATCGTCGGTATAACTGGCGGTTACTTGAATCTTTTTGCCGATTTCGTTTGTCGTCAGCGTGTAACTGTCGCCGGTCGCAAGCACCGTATCGCCAGCTTTCCACGTATAAGTAATGTCACCCAGGCCGTCTTCATCGGCCAGGGTATGGGTAGCGGTCAGGGTTTGACCGAGCTTCGGCGACATGTCGTCAATACTGACGGCGCCGATAGGCGCATGATTAGTGATGATGGCTTGGTAGACATCGTTGGTGTCAATATTAGCGAAACTGACGACATCGGAATCAATAAGGTCGGCTACCGAATCGCTGTTACCGCCATAACTCTCATCTCCCCACGTCACCACCGAACCGTCGGCGCGTAATGCGGCAAAGGCGCTATCTGTTGAAAAAATCTGTGTGATGTCCAGATCATAGGCCACGACGCTGCTGTCGCTGCCATAATTGTCGTATCCATCGGAATATCCCCAGGTAACCACAGAGCCGTCGGCACGCAGCGCGGCGAAGGCATCCCATGCTGAGAAAATCTGCGTGACATCGATGCTGCCATCCAGTTTGTTGGCCACGGTACTGCTGTCACCGGAATACTGATCTCCCCAAGTCACCACCGAGCCGTCGGCACGCAGTGCGGCAAAGGAACCCACTGTTGAAAAAATCTGCGTGACATCAATTGTGCCATTCAGCTTGTTGGCTACGGCACTGCTGTAGCTGCCGCTATAATAAGGGTCTCCCCAAGTCACCACAGAGCCGTCGGCTTTAATGACGGCAAAAGTGGAACTATTCCGCCATTCGCCCGAGGTATGGCCTGGAAACAATTTCTGGTTAGGTGTGCTGGTAACGGTATATGTTGCGGTCATGATTAAACTCCAAATAACAGGTTAAAAAAATAAGGAAATGCAAAGGCAAAAACTAAACTGCAAATAAAAAACGGAAGCCCGAACTAAACCAAAAAAACTGCCCTCCACCACCGAAGCTGACGAAGGCAAACCGAAACCGACAGATCACACCTTGGACAGCCTAACGTAGAGCTAAGGGGCGCGCCGTTCGATGAAGCTCAGCGAAACCCGGAAGCCGTGATAAAAACCGATTTTCAAATGCGCCACAGGTCGGCGCGTCCCTTTGACCGCCATGTTAGGCAGGGCAGTACACTGAAGCTT
>JAUYEP010000106.1 GCA_030689765.1 Methylovulum sp. | reverse complement strand
CCACCAGCTAAATCTAATGTTATTAACCTAATCTGAAAACGCTGTAATATAAAAAATCGATACAAAAGCAATCTGTTTTTCACGCATAATCACTTCTTAAAGGATATCTGAAATGGCGGCAAACGAAACAATGCAAGATATAAAATCTAAAGGGATACTCTGGGGGTTTGGTGTTTTGGGCATCATTGTTTTGGTTGTCCTGATTATTTTAGGTGCATGGTGGGGAAGTGAACCCGGTCAATTTAACATCATAGATGAAGCAGAAAAACGTGCTAAAGAAACGCATGACACCGAAAACAAACCTATCGGCTATGTTTATACCAATACCCTGGCCCATATCGCAGAAGTCCTGCTACATAAACCTGGCGGTTATATCACTAATGATGTAGGCCCCCCTGGCGTATTGCTGGATAACGTCCCTAACTGGGAGTTTGGCGCTTTGGTGATGTTGCGTGATGCGACTTCAGCGTTAAGGAATCATTTTGCCAGAGATCAGTCACAATCCGCCGAAGACCCTGATTTGGCTGTCGCCGAGCCTTATTTTTATTTTGAAAACGATTCTTGGGCATTACCTTCCACAGAAGCGGAATATCAAAAAGGTGTCGAGGCTTTACATAAATACATGGAACGCTTGCAACATTACGGCGGTAATATCAAACAGGCACAATTTTATTCAAGGGCAGATAATCTCTGGCAATACACTGAAGTGGTTATCAAACGTCTGGGCGGCCTTTCTACACGGCTGACAGCAAACAGCTCGGGTTCAAACTATGGCCCCGGTTTGACCGATCTCGAAATAGAACAGGCCGATAAACAGGGGACGCCAATCGCCAAAGTCACTTGGCTGGAAATTGATGATGTTTTCTATGAAGCACGCGGTGCAAGCTGGGCTTTATTGCATATACTCAGGGCTATTAAGCATGATTTTAAAGACATATTGCTCGATAAACGGGCAATGCGCACCGTTGACATCATGATTAAATCGCTGGAAAACTCATTGGAACCCATTTTTAGCCCAATGATTTTAAATGGTGATGGCTACGGCCTGTTCGCCAATTATTCTTTAACAATGGCAAATTATATAGCGCGGGCAAATGCCGCAGCGCTTGATTTGCGTGACATCATGAACCGTGGGTAATGACAGTGGATGAACAAATAAATTTTAATTTAAAACAAATAAGCACATGGAAACGAATTTTTTTCATGCTGATTTTTTCGGTGATTGGCGAGTTAGTGAGGCTATTATTGTGGGCGGTTATTATCCTGCAAGTTGCATCAACCCTGCTAACCGGCAAACCCAACCAGAATATCCTTAATTTCGGGCGTAGCCTTTCTATCTACACCTACCATATTTTACTGTTTATGACCTTCAATACCGAAACGCTGCCTTTTCCGTTCTCGGACTGGAATCTGACTGCAGAGCTACAATTGCCTGAATCTGAAACACCAAAAGAATAAACGGTAAATTAACAGGCTTTCATTAGCCGTTCACGGGAAAACCATGAACGGCTTAAGTGGACGCCTAATTAACCCTCATCATTAATGGACTTGATGATCTCCAGCAAAATGTTCCCGCTCTGCGCATTGTCCACTTGGCAGGTTCCTGCATTCAAATGACCGCCGCCATTGTAACCGAGGCAAAGCTCACCAATATTGGTTTTAGAGCTACGGTCCAGTATTGATTTGCCTATCGCGAAGACGGTATTTTGTTGCTTTAATCCCCATATAATATGAATGGAAATATTGCAATCAGGAAATAACGCGTAAATCATAAAACGGTTAACGGCGTAAATAACGTCTTCATTGCGTAAATCCAGCACGACAAGATTGCCGTAAACTGTTGCACAACGCTTTATTTGCTCTTTTGCGGCGGCCTCATGTTCCCTATATAAGTTAATCCGCTCTACTACGTCCGGTAAACATAACACGTCACAAATAGAATGGTTTTTACAATAATCAATTAAATTCATCATTAATTGATAGTTGGAAATGCTAAACTCTTTAAAACGTCCCAAACCCGTTCTGGCATCCATCAAGAAGTTCATTAACTCCCAACCTTCGGGATTTAATATTTCCTCCTTGCTGAATTGCGCAGCATCACCTTTATCGACCGCTGCCATCATGTCATTCCAGCCTGCAGGAAAACGCCCTGCACCACCGTAATAATCATAAACAACACGGGCAGCGGATGGCGCATCAGGGTCAATGATATGGTTATCCTGCTTTGCGTTACGGATGGTTTCGCTTAAATGATGATCGAAGGCGAGATGTACACCAGGCACATAAGGCAGATTGGTCGTAATATCATTGTCGCTAATGGCTATTTTGCCGTCTTGCATATCCTTGGGATGTACGAACAAAATATCACCAATGAGGTCGATTTCCCTTAATAAAACCGCGCAGATCAAGCCGTCAAAATCGCTGCGGGTTACCAGTCTAAATTTTTTATCAGTCATTGTTTTTCCTTGCTAATGTTGCGTGTGATTTAAAAGCCTTTAGGTGTTTGCCCGGCACTTGGGAGCCAATGCCGCGTACTCCTATCCAAGATCCTGTAAGTGGGTTATTTAGGGTAAAGCAAACATTTTTGTCTTAAAGGGAAAAAACGTCGGCTAGACTCCTCACGTCTATCATGTCTTAACTGTACTGCTTTGTTGTTTTCTTACCCATATTGAAAACACCATCATTGCCCAACCCCGGAAAGCAATTTCAATACTGAGGCATAAGGCGATAAACCAGCCTGCCGAAGTGGGCCACTCTAAAAAAACCATAAAACCCGTAATAATCGAAATGAAGCCGCAAACTGCGGTTGATATAATCTGCGGCAGCGACAAGGCGCAAGCCAATGCAATACGCACTATGCCCCTTACGATCAGAAAAGCGGCAATCATTAAACTCAGCCGCGCCAAGGACTCAGCCGCACCCAGAATGATCAGCCCGCCAACAACGGTGTCCAGAACACCAACTTGCAAGTTCTGAAAAAAATCACGCTGCTCTTTGGCAAGAAAGGCATCGAGACATTCCAATAAACCCATCGCAAAAATAACGATGCCGCATAATGGCAGCCAGGAAAAGAAACGCGCTGACATAATGACGGCATCAGGGTTTAAAGCACTGGCAATAACCAAAGTAAGCCCCATCAAAAAAATGGCTAAACCCTGACCCAGCAAACGCAGCCAATTCATGTTAAACCGCTCAAACCGGGAAGAGTTTTCAAATAATTTCATGGTAACCGTATTCCTGTATCAGACTGCCAAACAGAGGAAACCAACGCCCCGGCTTATTTAAGGCGTTCAATGATGCCATCCAGTTCTTCCAGACTGGCATAAGTGATGACCAGTTTCCCGGCACCGTTTTCTTTATGATCAATAAGGACTTTGGCGCCCAGCTTTGCCGTCAGTTCGTCCTGTAGGCGCAGGGTATCATTATCTATTGCCTTTGCCTTCGACAGTTTTGGTTCGGCCTGAAGCGCTTTGGCCAAACGTTCTGCCGCCCTTACGGTAAGCCCTTCCTTGGCTATTTTATTTGCTGCCGTTACTTGTCGGGCGCTATCGAGCGGCAACAACGCCCGTGCATGGCCCATTTCCAGTTGCCTGCCGATCAGCAGTGTTTTTACATCAGGGTGCAGATCCATCAGACGCAATAAATTGGTCACTGTCGTGCGGGATTTGCCTACGGCCTCGGCTATTTGCTGATGCGTCATTTCAAACTCATCCAGCAATCGTCTTAACGCATCAGCTTCTTCCAGTGGATTAAGGTCTTCGCGTTGTATATTTTCAATCAGCGTTTGCGCCATCGCCGCGCGGTCATCAATGTCCCTGATGATAACCGGTACGTCCTGCAAACCCACCAGTTGTGCGGCACGCCAGCGCCTCTCGCCTGCGACTATTTCGTATTTTTCGAGGCCGACCTGACGCACGATAATCGGTTGTATGATGCCTTGCGCCTTAATCGAGTCGGCAAGTTCCTGAAGTTTTTCAGGGTTAATATCTTTACGCGGTTGGTACTTGCCGCGCTGCATGTATTCTATAGGCAAAGTTTGCTGTTGATTTTGATTCTGATGTTTGTCTTCTTTAGCTGAAACATCACCCAATAAAGCATCCAGCCC
>JAUYEP010000099.1 GCA_030689765.1 Methylovulum sp. | reverse complement strand
CCATCCATCCTCATCCTACCTTGTCGGAAACCTTTGCCTTTGCGGCGGAAATGATTACCGGCACGATCACCGATTTGTATATCAAAAAATAATGCCCTGCAAATCGAATCTGGTCTAATAACTTGATACAGCTTAAAAAACAACCAGGACTTGCGGACATCATGCAGTCTTTGCAGTGTTTCCGTATTGTTACCTTTATGGCGTTGAGTGATGTCCGTGCCCGCTACAAACGTAGCGTACTTGGCCCGTTATGGCTTACCTTGGGGACGGCGGGCGGTTCAGCGGGCCTGGGTTTTATCTGGAGTGAGCTGCTGCATATTGAGGCCGCCACTTTTGTCCCTACGTTAACTGCCGGGCTGATACTCTGGCAGTTCATTGCTGGAATAATTAGTGAGTCAACGGTACTGTTCAATCGTCAGGCATCGATTATCCGCAATTTGAATTTACCGCTGGCGATACATCCGATGCAGCTTTTACTCAGGCATCTGATCAATTTCGCGCATAACGCGCCGGTTTTTTTTATCGTTGCCATCCTGTTAGGGTTGCCGATGAATACCAACGCCTGGTTGGCGCTGCCTGGCCTATTCCTGGTGGCGTTAAACCTGCTCTGGCTGGCGTTGCTGATTGGCTTGCTTGGCGCCAGATTCCGTGACCTTGAATATCTTATTGCCACCATCATGCCGTTATTGATGTTTATCAGTCCGGTATTTTATCGCCCCAATTATCTTCCCTTTAGCGAACAGATCATGTGGTTTAACCCGTTTTCGCATTTCATTGAAATAGTCCGCTCCCCTTTGTTAGGCAATCCACCGCCTGTCTTTGTTGTTGAAACCAATCTTCTGATGCTGGCCTGTGGCACACTGGTTACCTTGTGTTTGTTCAACAGCAAACGCAATCGCATTGCCTTCTGGGTTTAAGGGTGGCAGTCCTTAAGTTCGACAACGTGACCGTGCAGTATCCGGTTTACAACAGCCGCAGCATGTCGCTACGCAACCAGTTAGTACGCATCAGCACAGGCGGGCGCATCGAGGGCGAAGCTGGGCATATTCAAATTGTCACCGCGCTTAATCAAGTCAGTTTTGAGCTGCATGATGGCGATGCCGTTGGCTTGATGGGCCATAATGGCGCAGGCAAAAGTACGCTGCTGCGGACTATGGCGGGCGTTTACCATCCGGTGAGCGGCACGGTGACCCGTCATGGCAAGGTAGCCACCGTTCTGGAGTTAGGCGCGGGGATGGATCCAGAGCTTTCTGGCTATGAAAATATTATCCGCATGGGTGTATTGATGGGGCTTTCGATACCTGAAATTCGCGGCAAAACCGCAGAGATTGAGGAATTTACCCAGCTAGGTGATTTTCTGCAATTACCGGTACGCACTTATTCGTCCGGTATGGCGACGCGGCTGATGTTCGCCGTGGCAACATCCACACAACCGGATATTTTGTTGGTCGATGAAATCTTCGGTACCGGCGATGCTGAATTTCAGGTCAAGGCCAAAGAACGCATGGAATCGCTGATTAAATCCGTGGGTATTTTTGTTTTTGCATCGCACAACAACGCGCTGATCCGCCAATATTGCAACCGGTTTTTTAGATTGGAACATGGGCAGTTGGTAGAGATAGAGCCTGTAGATATTGAGGCCAAATGAGATTGCTTTTAAATTTTTGAGGAAAAATATGAAAATTGCTATAGATGGATTTAATTTAGGTTTTGCCCAAGGCACAGGAATTGCCACTTATGCCCGGGAATTATCAAAAATACTGGCAGCAAATAATCATGAAATTTATACCTGTTATGGGTTAAACGGGGTTGGTCAAAACTCTAAAGTGGCTTGGCCGCGTTTTGTCCAAAACTTAACCTTACAAGGCGAATCCGGCCGATATGATTTTGCCAAATGGGGTTGTTACGGTGGGCGCTATCTCTTAAAACATCTATTGAGGCAGCCTATACAGGCTACGGTTGTGCCAATAGATCCTAAAGTTGACATTTCCGCAGTTGTAGACCGGTTACCTGTTGCTGAATTATTGAATATCCCTTCTGTTTTTAGGGTGTCTCAGCTTTATTCGTTAGCTTTAAACAGGCCATTAGAAATAAGTTTCCCAAGCGATAAAAAAGTGGATATATTTCATGCGACCTGTCCATTGCCAATAGCCATGAGGGATGTGGCAAATGTTGTCACTTTCCATGACATTATTCCTTTAGTTTTACCTCAAAGCACAGAAGTTAACTTGTCGCATTATCAACGCATCCTAAAACTGTCAATTGACAACGCGGATATGATCTTCACAGTATCTGAGCATAGCCGCCATGACCTTATCTCATATTTTGATGTTCCAGAAGACAAAGTTTATGTCACTTATCAAGCCGTTGATATTCCTGCACACTATCGCGGGTTAGATGATGACGTTGTATCGTTGTTTTTGGAGCGCAATTTCGGTTTGAAACGTAATGAATATTTTCTTTTTTTTGGGGCGGTTGAGCCTAAAAAAAATATTGCCCGCATTATAGAAGCCATGACCATTGCAAAAACTGATTACCCAATAGTTATCGTGGGCAAAGACGGTTGGCTTTATGATGATGTGAATCGCTTGTTAGGCCAGTTGCATAAAAGGGCATCAGGAAAACGGCGGTTCCGCCGTATTGAATATGTACCATTTCGGCAGCTTGCCTTTCTATTAAAAGGTGCCTGTGGCTTGGTCTTTCCATCACTTTATGAAGGTTTTGGCCTGCCTGTTTTGGAAGCAATGCTGATGAAATGTCCAGTTATTACTTCGAACGTCAGTTCTTTACCGGAAGTTGGGGGCGATGCGGTGCTTTATGTTAATCCGCTTGATGTAGGTGAAATTGCAGCCGCTATTGACAGCCTTGCTTATGACAGAGGGCTGCGTTCTGGATTAATCGAACGTGGCTTGATACAAGCTGAAAAATTCTCACCTTCCAATCATTTGCAACGACTTGAAAAAGGTTATCAACGGGCTATGGGATAGCTGTGAAAATTCTTCATATTTACAGAACCTACTTTCCTGATCCTCCCGGTGGTTTGCAAGAAGCAATGCGACAAATTGCTCTGGCGACAATGGCGTTTGGCACTGAGTCAAGGATACTGACATTATCGCCGAATCCTATCCCGAGCGAAATTGAATTGCCTGAAGCTAAAATTGTTCGTTTGCGTTCATTGGCTGCGCCAGCCTCTTGCGATATGGGTGGCTTTGATGCCCTGGCTAAGTTTAGGGAATTATCAAATTGGGCTGATATTCTCCATTATCATTTTCCATGGCCTTTTGCGGATATTTTGAGGTTATTCAGTCAGAAAAACAAACCATCTGTTATGACTTACCATTCTGATATTGTCAGGCAGCGGTACTTGGGGCGTCTCTATGAGCCTTTAATGCGTAATACGCTGCAATCTATGTCAAAGGTCGTGGCAACGTCCCCGGCTTATGCCAAAACAAGTCGAGTTTTGCAACATTTTGTAACCAATCAACAATTGCAGGTGATTCCTTTAGGTATTGCCGATTATCAATACGAAATTGTTGGTGATGATGATTTTTATCTGAAAAGGCTGTTGGCAGATACCACGCAATCCTTTGTGCTTGCCTTGGGAGTGCTGCGTTATTATAAAGGCCTGCATGTTTTGCTTGAGGCTGCCGCGTCTATTAATGCCAAAATTATTATTGCTGGGTCAGGCGCCGAAGAAGAGCATTTAAAGGCGTCAATGATAAGCAAGAAGATAACAAACGTTATTTTTGCCGGACAAGTTTCCCATCAACAAAAAGTAATTTTGTTAAAACACTGCCGTGTGTTAGCGCTGCCCTCCCATTTGCGCTCTGAAGCTTTCGGAATGGTGCTGTTAGAAGCTTCAATGTTTGCTAAACCTATGGTGTCTTGTGAGTTAGGGACGGGGACATCGTTTATTAATATTCACGGAGAGACTGGCTGGGTAGTACCGCCTGAATCTCCCGAGCAATTGGCCGGCGCTTTAAACAGCTTGCTTGAAGATGCGGCGCTGGCCAACCGTATGGGAATTGCTGCACGGCAGCGTTATGAAAAGCTATTTTCTAGCGAGGTATTAGGAAAAGCTTACACCGAGCTTTATAACTCTGTGGTAGCTGGGTGACTTCCTACGAAGGATATGGCCGCAAGTTTGAAATAGTGGTCGTTGTTTTTTGAGGGTAACAGTGATGCGGTCATGATTTTACCTGATTAGCAAGCTGCTTCAGCCAGGTTCAAAGATACTGGAGTTCAAAGCTCGCTTTGAGTCTTCAAACAGCCAGAGTAAGCTCAGGACTCCAGCCATCGTCTGCTAGCTGAAGCAGCTTGCTAATCAGGTGATTTTATATAATTGCTGCAATGACAAATGTATTAATCACCGGTGCCAACGGCTTTATCGGCAAAGCATTATGTGCAGCATTAATTGCCGATGCCTGTAATGCTGAAAATAGCGGGATACGTGCCGCTGTCCGCGCGGCGGCGGTGACTTGCGACGGTATCATACCGGTTGTTGTCGGTAATATCGATGCAACGACGGATTGGACTGAAGCTTTGCAGGCCGTTGATGTCGTCGTGCATCTTGCTGCCCGTGTGCATGTGATGCGTGATGGTGCAGCAGAACCGTTGGCAGAATTTCGTAAGACCAATGTTGACGGTACGATGAATCTTGCAAGGCAAGCCGCGCAAGCTGGTGCGCGGCGCTTCATTTTTATCAGTTCAATTAAGGTCAACGGTGAATTCTCATTGCCAGGCCGCCCTTTTACCGCTGAGGATAATCCTGGGCCAGTTGGCCCTTATGCCATTTCCAAATACGAAGCCGAACAGGCTTTGCGCGGGTTCACCGATAAAACAACGATGGATTTCGTGATTATTCGCCCACCGTTGATATACGGGCCGGGTGTCAAAGCTAATTTCTACAACATGATGCGTTGGCTGGACAAAAAAATTCCGTTACCCTTGGGCGCTATTGATAATCGGCGGAGTTTGCTTGCGCTGGATAATCTGGTGGATTTAATCAGCATTTGCATCAAGCATCCGGCGGCGGCTAACCAGATTTTCTTAGCGGCAGATGGCGAGGATATGTCAACGGCCCAGTTGCTGCAACGGGTAGCTGCGGCTTTAGGTAAAACAGCGTTTTTGATACCTGTGCCGATGTGGTTATTAACGGCTGTTGCGCGGATGTGTGATAAAACAGTGGTGGCACAACGTTTATGCAGCTCGTTGCAAGTCGATATTGGTAAGGCCCAGAGGCTCTTGGGATGGATTCCTCCGGTAAGCGTAAAGGATGCTTTAGCCAAGACAGCGCAAGATTACATGACGGATCACTAATGCTTGTACTTGCCGGTATCTTATTGATGGCTTTGATTGCTGCGGTGGTGTTGACGGGTTTGTTACGCCGGTATGCCGTGGCTTTCCATCTGTTGGATATTCCCAATGCGCGCAGTTCGCATCAGATTCCTACGCCACGGGGGGGCGGTTTGGCGATAGTCATTGTCTTTCTGTCCGGTCTTTCGGTATTTGCAATAATGGGTTTGCCGGCTGCAAAAACAGCGTGGGTATTTTGTAGTGCCGGGGCAGGGGTGGCTTTGGTGGGTTTTTTGGATGACCATCGTCACCTTCCTGCCCGCCAGCGCTTATGGGCGCATTTTGTCGCGGCGGCGTGGGGTTTGTATGGTCTGGGGGGCATGCCACCGTTATTGTTGTTTGGGCATTCAATCGATCTGGGGTGGGCTGGACAGATAATAGGCTTGTTTTATCTGGTCTGGTTGCTGAATTTATATAATTTCATGGATGGTATCGATGGGCTTGCCGGCATTGAAGCCATAACGGTTTGCCTGGGGGGGGTGTTGTTGGCTTTATCAAGTCCTGAAAACAGCGGGCAACACTGGATGCTCGCCTTGCTGGGCATGACTGTCGCCGGTTTTATGGTCTGGAATTTCCCGCCTGCCCGAATATTTATGGGTGATGCAGGCAGTGGATTTTTAGGTATTATGCTGGGACTTTTTTCCATTCAGGCCGCCTCGGTTGCCGCGCAGTTTTTCTGGAGCTGGTTGATTTTGCTGGGTGTGTTTATCGTGGATGCGACGTGGACGCTCATGCGTCGGTTCTTGTCAGGCGAAAAAGTCTATGAAGCGCATCGTAGCCATGCCTATCAATATGCGTCGCGTCACTATGGCGCACATAAGCCGGTAACGCTGGTTGTTGCAATGATTAATCTATGCTGGTTGACGCCACTCGCATTATGGGTGGGCACAGGTGGGCTGGATGGTTTATCTGGACTGCTTTTGGCATATTTGCCGCTGGTGTTGCTGGCGGTTAGCTTTAAGGCCGGCATTAGGGAAACCGTATAATGGAATCGCAACTGGCGCATTGGCTGATAGGGCTTTCCAGACGTAAAAAAGCGTTTATCCTTATTTGCGCCGATGTTTTTTTTACGGTGCTTGCCCTGTGGATGGCGTTTTCTTTGCGTTGGGGGGTGTGGTATATCCCTGAAGGCGATCAGTGGGTTTTGTTTGCGGTTGCACCTTTGATAGCCGTGCCCATTTTTTCCAGATTAGGCTTGTACCGTGCAATTATCCGCTATATTGAAGTGAGGGCTTTGTGGGCTATTATTCAAGCGACGAGCTTTTACGCATTAATTTTTGCCTTTGTAGTTTATGAATCAAGCATTCAAGGCATTCCAAAAACGGTAACGCCGCTTTATTGGTTGCTGATGATCCTACTGGTTGGCAGCAGCCGGTTTTTTGCACGCTGGTGGTTGGGGGATATTTATTCCAGTCTGGCGGGCGGGCGGAGTGCGTTGCTGTGCCGTAAAAGAAATGTGGTAATTTATGGTGCGGGTAGTGCGGGTGTGCAATTGGCCGCTGCACTAGGGCATGGGCGTGAATATAACCCGGTTGCATTTATTGATGACGACTTATTGCTGCACCATCAAAAGATTAACAGTGTGAAAATTCATCCTTTAAGTTCATTGAGTTATCTGATTAAAAAACATCATGTTTCAGATGTTTTATTGGCGATGCCTTCTGCTAGCCGGTCGCGAAAAAGCGAGATTATCCGTTTGCTGGAGCCTTACGCCGTGCATGTGATGTCAATGCCCGGGTTGTCCGATATTGCACAGGGCAGGGTTACCGTTGATGCGCTCCAGGAAGTTGATATAGCCGATCTGTTGGGCCGTGATTGCGTAGCGCCCAACCCCTCATTGCTGCAAGCCAGCATTGACGGCAAAGTCGTTATGGTGACTGGGGCGGGCGGCACGATAGGTTCCGAGTTGTGCAGGCAAATTATCCAGTTGCAGCCGGTTGTGCTGATTCTTTTTGAACACTGTGAATATGCACTTTATACAATAGAAAAAGAATTGAACCATTTGTTAACGAAGCTTAACCGTACCCAGGATATAGAGCTTATTGCTGTTTTAGGCTCGGTTGTCAATTCAGGGCGCATAGGGAAGGTTTGCGGGATATTTAAAGTGCAAACGATTTATCATGCGGCGGCATATAAACATGTGCCTATGGTGGAGGGAAATCCGGGTGAGGCGATATGGAATAATATTTTTGGGACGTTTCGCACCGCGCAAGCGGCTATCGCAGCTGATGTTGAAACATTTGTGTTGATTTCTACGGATAAAGCGGTCAGACCGACCAGTACGATGGGTGCAACCAAGCGTTTTGCCGAGTTAATTCTGCAGGCATTCAGCGAAAATACGCATAAGTCGCAGCAAACCCGTTTTACTATGGTGAGATTTGGTAATGTATTAGGTTCGTCAGGCTCTGTAGTACCTCTGTTTAGGGAGCAGATAACCCGGGGTGGGCCGGTGACGGTGACTGATCCAAGAATCATCCGGTATTTTATGACGATACCCGAAGCCGCGCAGTTGGTTATTCAGGCGGGGGCAATGGGGCAAGGCGGCGATGTGTTTGTGCTGGACATGGGCGCACCAGTCCGTATCCTTGATCTGGCCAAACGCATGATCCATTTGAGTGGCCTTGAAGTCAAGGATGAAAATCATCCGTCTGGTGAAATTGAAATCAGTTTTACCGGGTTAAGGCCAGGGGAGAAGCTTTATGAAGAACTGTTGATTGGTGACAATGTTTCAGAGACGGGCCATCCCAGGATCATGCGTGCAGAAGAGCAGGTCATTCCATGGGGTGAGCTGGAAAAAATGCTTAACACCCTTGAAGAGGCGACTAGAAAGGATGATTTCGAAAAGGTTAGGGCTGTTTTGATGCAGGCTGTTTGCGGTTTTGCGCCACAGTGCGGGATAGGTGATGTGTTGTGGAAAAGAGACAGGGAAATGCTTAAGGCTAAAAATAGGTTTTCAGACTAAATCCCTAATTAAAAAAGCCTCCCAATACGTTGCCGTATAGGGAGGTGAAAAGCAAGCAGAGTGTTATGAGGAGTATCTGCTTGTAGGTATAACACCAGGAGGTATTTAAATCGTTAGGGCTTAACTTTTCAGAGGGGCCCTCATCACAATGTTGCTATAAATTGCAGCACTGGCAAATAAAACGGTTGAAAAAATAAATTGACCGGAAATGAAGCTCCAGATACCGGCAATAAACATTAAGCCAATCAGTATGTCTTTCTTAAAGTCATTCATTGTTTATGTCCTGTAAAATGTTGAAAAATTTTCATTGATGTATCGGTTTGTTCAAGAATGTTGTTTTTTTGTAACTTGGTGTCCACTATACAGGGATAAATTTTGGATACAATACGCTAAATAATAAATTGATTGTTTATATTTAAGAAATAGTTAAAATGTCAATGTTTTTTTCACGCACCAATAGCAGGGTTTTAAAGAGGGTAGATAAAAAAAGTACGCACAGCAGCTATTATTGTTATCTTCTGAATATTGAGGGAATTAAGTGGACAAGTTAACCAGTATGAATGTTTTTGTCCGTGTCGCCAAAGCCGGAAGCTTTGCGGGTGGGGCGCGGGAATTGGGCATTTCCAGGGCGATGGCGACCAAGCATATTATGCAGCTGGAAGGTAGTTTGGGGACGCGGCTTTTTAACCGGACGACACGCAGTTTAAGTTTAACGGATGTGGGCGGGTCTTATCTTGAACGCTGCCAGCAAGTGTTGCTCGATGTTGAAGAGATGGAATCTGCGGTGACGCATTTGCAGACCGAACCGCGCGGGGTTTTAAAAATAAGTGCGCCGCCTGTTATTGGTGCAACGCATATTACCCGCGCTATAACAGAGTTTCTAAAAATACATACTGACTTGACGGTTGAACTGATTTTGCAGAGCAGTTCTGGCGATTTGATTGATGAAGGCATTGATATTGCCATTTATTTAGGCGTTTTGGATGATACCAGCATGGTGGCGCGAAAATTGGCCAGTTCGTCGATGGTGGTGTGCGGATCGCCGGATTATCTGGCGCGTTATGGCATTCCCAAAGTGCCGGAAGATTTGCTTGAGCATAGTTGCCTCGTAAACAGGGCCAGTTCACCCGGGAATAAATGGAAATTTAAGGGCGAAACGGGTTGCTGCGTAATCACTGTCTCGGGTCGGATGCAGGCCAATGTCGCCGATGCCATCAGGGTTGCCGCGATTGATGGCTTAGGGTTGGTGATGCTGGCTTCTTATGTGGTGGCAAGGGATATTGAACGGGGTAAGCTGAAAGTTGTATTGGAAAACTACAAATTGCCACCTCTGGATATTCATGCCGTCTATCCACACAGAAAATATTTGTCAGCTAAGGTCAGACGTTTTCTGGATTTTTTACAGGTGTGGTTAGGCCCACAAGTGACGATGCCAGGGATAGAATGAGGGTTGGTTGGTAGTGTGCTTTGTACGCAATATTATTTAATGCGGTTGTTGTGTGGCGATTTCTTGACCACGCTTTCATGGATGCGATAATAGGTCCAGTTAGCTTGGGCAGATTGCTTTGTTGTTAAAGTATTTTGCTTTTGAAAAACAAGTGAGATTGTTTAAACTTCCCAAACCAAAGCACTGGATACACAAATGATAGAAAACCTGGAGCCGCAGCAGGCGTGGGATTTGTTGCAGCGCAATAGCAAGGCTGTGCTGATTGATGTCAGGGCAAAAGTTGAACATGCTTTTGTGGGTTACCCTTTAGGCGCCGTTCATATTGCCTGGAAAGAAGCCCCCGATTGGCAGGTCAATCTGGCGTTTGTTGCCGAAGTAATTCAGGCCGTGTCTGATCGTGATGCCCCTATCTTATTATTGTGCCGTAGTGGGCAACGCTCCCTTGATGCGGCAAAAACTCTCGAACAGGCCGGTTATCAACGGCTTATTAATATAGAAGGCGGTTTTGAAGGGCCTTTGGATAGCAATAATCATCGCGGGAATCTTGGCGGCTGGCGGTTTTATGGTTTGCCTTGGCAGCAAAGCTAGTCATAAGTAAGGCCTGTCCATCAAGCACAACGTTACAGCCATGATGGTGATGATCACCATTTTTATTTACCTAAAAGCTTTCGCCAGCAGTGGCAACCCGATTTATTTAACCCTCAGAGTACACACAAGTGATCGAAAAATTAAGAAATATTGCCATTATCGCCCACGTTGACCATGGCAAAACGACCCTGGTCGACAAACTCTTACAGCAGTCAGGTACTTTTGCATCACATGCAAAAATTACCGAGCGTATTATGGATTCCAACGATATTG
>JAUYEP010000088.1 GCA_030689765.1 Methylovulum sp. | reverse complement strand
TTGATGGCACTCCAGATGCTGTTGAATGGGTTGAGAAACACTGGCGAATGTTCTTTGAACATGTCCTTGGAACATGGATTCTGAATGAAGATGAATGGCCAAAAAAACGCACTCTAAAAATGTTCCGTGAATGGTTTGATGTCGAGTACAGATCAATGGTCTGGGATATGGGGCATGAACCACTCATGATCGACGAATGGGAAGATGAAGAGTTGGATGCAGATGACTTGCCTGATGATGGGGCTTTGCTGCATTGATGACTAAGGAAATGGGCGGGAGCATTTAAATGCGAATAGCAACATGGAATTTAGATCACGCATCAAACTCTAGCCGACCGATTTCGGCACAGATTGAACAAATAAGAATAATCAATGCTGACGTATGGATTTTGACTGAAACATGCGAAAAGGTGGACTTGAGAGAAGATGGGTTTTCTCCCGTAACGCCCCAACACAAAAACCTCTACGGCAAGTATTGGTCAACTATCTGGATTAAAAGCGGATGGACTATCAATAATCAAATTAGCTGTTACGACAATGAAACCGCTGTATGTGCTCAGATTCAAAGTCCATCAGGAAACCGTGTGATTGTTTACGGGACAATTATCACTTGGAGAGATGACAAAGGGCCAAATAAAACATCTCCGCCTTGGACTGAGCATATGAAGTCAATTATCGAACACAGCACTGACTGGCGGACGATTCAAGATTCATATCCGAACATCCCGTTCATCGTTGCTGGTGACTTTAATCAAACACGAGATGGATCTACTCGTACCTATGGCACCAATACATGTCGTGAGCAGCTTGGTGCTGAGCTCACTAAAAATAAACTTAGCTGCCTGACCACTGAGAACTTTGGAGCAACTGGCAAGCTTAGAATTGATCCAGCCAAGGGATGGGCTAGGAACAACATTGATCATATTTGTGTAAGCAATAAGGTATTCAGAACTGAATATATTGGTGCATGGGATCACTTCACTGAAGAGGGGAAATATTTATCAGATCACAACGGCGTTTATGTCGATCTTTCACTAAGTGAAGCGGCAGACTAGCCACATTTGCTACTCAGCCGGCAACTCTCCCCACTCGGCCGTATAGCTCGGTGATTTCTGATCTCTACGCATTGCTCAGCGATAGTCATGCTTCCTAGGGGTATACGCCGTCAGCACCAGAGGCTAAATACAAAATCGGCATTCCCACTAAGAAAATGCCTGCACTACGCCACAGCCAAGCCTGACCTAGTAATTGCAGTAACACAAAACACATCGAGGTGTTACTGGTGTTACCCAGCAATCCCTTTTTTTACTTGAGTTACACCATAACACTAGTAACACTAAAAGATATATACATCCCAGGGTAAATTCAGCCTAAATTTCCTGCAAGCCTGCCTAAATCACCGCTGAAATATTTTTTATAATTCTTTCCGAGTTCGTCATCTTTTGAGGTGTTACGGGTGTTACTAGTGTTACTTGAAGCCCACTGCCTGTAAACATTGACGATCTTGCATAACACCAATAAAAAACACCGGTGTGTTATTCGCACATCCGGTGTTACTGTTGGCCAAACAGGTTGAGGTTTTAGTCTACGGACTGCATGAGAGAAGCCTTGATGATATACACCCTCATTCTGCCCAAGCCCGGAACCAATTTAGTGACCGTTGATTTACCGGCACTATCCGATTCCAGATAACCCTTGTCTTTGAGCACTCTGATCACTAGCTTTGGATCAAACCCCTCGCAAACTTCGGTCTTAAACATCTCCGGCAATATCCAATACTCTGTCGAACCATCGCCCTGCACTTTTCTGAAACCGGCACGATTGATGGTGCGTTGGCCGACATTGTCATCGAAGCCCGTCTGCATAATAGTGAATCTCGACTCCCCATTACGTTCGATATATCCACGCACTTGAGCCAAAGCCCGTATGTCTTCGGAAGCCGTGTTGTCCCCTCTCGACTCAAGCCAAGCGGTATAACATTTGAGTACACCCCAAGTTGCATGGCCTGCCTCCAAAGGGAGAATACCGATAGATGCGCAATATTCACCCACGCCTGCGATGGCACCGAACCTTGAAGCTGCGCGTGATACCTGTCCATGAGCAGTGGCTGGAACATATTGCCGAACAAACGCAGCCTGCCTCTGCTGGATAAATGCAGTTGCTTTTGCCAGCTCACCGGCTTGAGTAATCCTCGTTAGCAAGGCCTCTGCTGGCGTGCCGTAGTAAGTCTCGGACAAGTGTTGCAAACCATCAGCAAACTCCTTCGGATTATTAGCGCCATGAATGTTTTCAAAAGCACCCATTCCTGCACCGGCATCTGAAGGAATATTTAACATTCTCACTTCTTGCCCAGCTCTAACTCTACCGCCGCCAGCGGTGATTTGATCGGCCAAAGAGATTTCACCGGTGGATAAAAACAGCAGCCTCCAACTTGCCGTATCCTTGGCATCACCGTTGACGTTGGCTCTAGCTTTCCCCTGACCGTTACCCAGCATATACGCAACATCCCCCGCTTCTCTGGGGTCAACTTGACCCAGCTCATCCAATATCAGCACCGCATCGTTATGAGCTCTGGCATGGCTTTCGATGGCATTGCCTGTGGCCTTCCACGTATTAACCATTTCCTTCCCACCCCAGATGCTCCCAGCGACGGTTGCCGACTTGGTTTTGCCGGTGCTACTTTCGCCGCGCAAATTAACGCCACCGTTTTCAAGTTTAAGCGATTCAATGAATGGCCCGGTTAAGGCTAGACAAGCACCAAGGATGATTCTGGAGTTGCCGACGCATCTGTTGCCGATATGAGTTTGCCATTCTTGCAATGATCCTTTGATTCCAAAAGGTGAAGCTTTGCGCGCATTAGCCGTTTGAAACAAGACTCGCTCATCGCTTGTGCCGTAGCTCTTAGCTGGGGTAACGAAGATCCCGTCATGCCAACCCGGACTACTCACGCATCGAGCTCTTGCTCTTGGTTTTGCTTCCATCAAATACTCTGGCAGCTTGTTATGCTCAGTCGGTAAAACGTCAGCACCGCGTGATAATAGTATTTGGCATAGCTCGTTTTTACTGGCGAGTAATTCCTTTGGCGCTGCCCATTCATGCTTTACCCCGTCACGGTCGTAGAACACTAAAAGTAACCCCCAGTTTTTATTGTGGGCATCACGGGTAAGTGCGGTGACTTCGATACTGGATGAAATCTTGGTTAAGTATTCTTCGCAGTCTTTGTTGGTCTTGACCTCATACACCCCGTCTTCTTTGACGATAAAACTACCGACCTTCTGTATTTCAAAAGCGAAGTTGACGATCTGGAGTAGCTTGAAGAATATCTCCGAGAAGAGCTCTGTCCTCCACCCCTCAGCAAAAGCATTAGCCGCGTTAAACCCTTCAGGTAGAACACCCTCTCGCGCTTTGAGATCAAAATTGCAGCCAACGGGGATTGGCGTATCTTCGTCGAATGAATATTTGTACTCGGGCAGATACAGCAACGGCTTCAACTTAAAGATGGTTGCTTTTCTATCTTGCTTAAACAGTGCTGCCGATATTGCTGCGGCGTGATTTTTACCTTCATCGCTATT
>JAUYEP010000076.1 GCA_030689765.1 Methylovulum sp. | reverse complement strand
GTCATACCCACCAAGCCTACAACTGTAAACTGGCAACCAAAAACGGCATCCACATGATTCCGGTCACCAGTGCCAGTAGTCAAGGACGCCTTTTGACGGAAATTGATATGGCGGTTAACCCATTGACCGGTCAAGTAAGGGGTGTCAGCGCTGTTAATAGGGCGGTAGTTCAAAACTACCCCAACATCGTTGCTGATACCGGCATCAAGCAAATTGTCGATAACTATAAAGCACTGGTGGCACCGATTGCCAACCGGGTTATCGGCAGCATTACCGCCGACCTGACAAGAACAGCCTCAACGGCAGGTGAGAACGTCATGGGCGATGTGATTGCGGATGCCCAGTTGGCAGCGACCCAAGACCCTAAATTTGGTGGTGCGCAAGTTGCCTTCATGAACCCCGGCGGTGTCCGCGCAGACCTGACTTTTCTGTCAAGTACAGTGGGCGAAGGCGATGGTAATGTGACGTTTGGCGAAGCCTTCACCGTGCAACCTTTCGGCAACAGCTTGGTGACTTTGACCCTGACGGGTGCGCAAATCGAAGAAATGTTGGAACAACAATTTGTTGGTTGCCCAAACGGCCAAACGTTTAACCGTATCCTGCTGCCTTCAGCCGGCTTTACTTACGGCTGGAGCGCTACCGGCCCTGATTGTGACAAAGTTAATCCAGCGGGCATAATGATTAACGGTGTCGCAGTCGATCCTGCGGCTAGCTACCGCGTGACTGTCAACAGCTTCCTGGCTGACGGCGGCGACAAGTTTGCTGTGCTGGCCAAAGGCACTGACCGCTTAGGCGGCGCCCAAGACAGCGATGCCCTGGAAGCTTATTTTACAGCTAAATCTCCTGTAGCCCCTGTCGCGTTGGACAGAATCCTGCTGTTGCCATAACAGTACGGCCTTCAGTATTGCCGCTGTTGCTTTTGCAACAGCGGCTTTGTATCTGCCCTATCTTTTTAATTTGCACTACGAACCATAGCCATGCTCGGGCAATTCAACCGGCATGGGCACTCCGCTTACTTTTCATGCAAATGCCAGACACCTTGCGCGGTCAACAGACCCCGTTTAAGCCAGTTTTCCAAGGTTAAACGGTCTTGCCGATAGATTTCTGGGCAATACAAAGTGGTTTCCTGTTGATGTTGCTCAACTGCAGCAAGCCAGAGTTCCCAGGCGGCCCTGTTTTCGACCGTACAACGCTCGTCCCCGCGATGGCCTAAAGCGTACAGCATCGCCGGGGTATTTTGGCCTTTAACGCAGATCAGCCCTAAGCGCCGGGTTGGGATGCCCAGTTTTTTTGCGGTTTTTGCAAGTTCTTCCGTGACGATAATTTCGGTGTTGAAGAGGCGCGTCAATCCTTCTACCCTCGACACCAAATTTAAAGGATCTCCGAGTATCCCGAACTTTCTTACGCCGCTCTTGGGCCCCAAATCGCCCATCACCACAAGGCCGGATGTCAAACCGATGCCCGCGTTGATGGTTTTGCGTATCTCTTCAAGCACTTCTGGCGCAAATTTATCGGCATAGCGCAACGGCACCGAGGCGAAAAAATTTTGCTGCAAAATAGCCAGTTCCAATGCCGCTTGCAAGGCGTTCTGGTATGCCTGTTCTTGCTCGCTTTCGATAAATGGCCAATGATAGCAAACCATGTCGCCAACATAGGCTTCAAGCCAGCCGTGGTATTTGTCCTGCAACATCAGCGACGTTTCATTGAGGTAGTCGTTCATCAGGTTGAGGATGTTTTCGGGTTCTTGCAAGATGCCGGTGATGGTGGAGTAGCCTTCGAGATCACTCATTAGCACCACGACTTGGCTACTGGTGCTTTTAAAGCTTTCGCTGGTTTTCAATTTCAGCAACATGCTATGGACTTGTTGGGGCAAATATTGGCTAACCAGCCTTCCTTGCCGGAAACCCATTAACAAACGCGCGCCTGTGGTCTGCAAGGCGCCTGCTATAAACGTAAAGAGGGTTGCGCTAACCGGCCAGAGTTGCCATAGCGGATTGATAAAGCACAAAGCTATCATGATGATAATGATCAAACCACCCACAAGCCATAGCATGGGTTGTCTTAGATAGGCGCCTGCCAGAACGCTAGCGATGGCTACGCCGATGAATATTATCGTTTTGATGATTTGGTTTGGCCTGCGCGGGGCATCACTGTTCAACAGCGTTTCTACGCCGTCGGCGATATACTGCGCACCTGGCGTTAATAGTTTGGGGCCAACAAAAGCCGTGGTCATCGGCGTGATTACCGTATCGGTGGATTCCGTGGGTGAGGTGACCTGAAAGATGACGGCCTTGTTTTTGGCTAGGACAGCGGTGCTGTTTGCCGTGTCCTGATCGCACGAAGCTAATGCGCTTAACGGCATAAACAGCCGGTCGGCATTCATTTGCACTTCATAGAGCGGTTTACTTAAGCGGATGCGCAGACAGGGGGAGGCGTTGTCGCAGATCTCGTTTTGGCTTTCATCTTCCAGGGATGACCGCAACCGGTCTGGATCGACCGATGCTGCAAGCCGCAAAACGGCATGGCTGCGGTTTAAATCGATCCAGCGCGCGGTGGAGCTGTGGCGTGTCAGCAAGCGGTCTGATGCTTCAACCCCTTGGTCGGAAGTGATTATGGCGGCATCAAAATCAAACAGAAGAAAATCCGGCAGATTCTTTTGGCCAGCGGCGAAAGGCGCCATGATAAAATGCGAAACGGTTTGCCCGGTCATCCTTAATGGCGCCTTGCCCGCTTCACTGCTGAGTACCTGGCACTGATTGGCTGATGTCACCTCGCATTGGGGCTTGGACCAACGGACTTCGCCATTTTGCTCTATGCAGCTTGCATAAGGCATGCGCCCTTCCAGTTCCTTAGATACCCTGCCATCCAGAAAAATGCTTTTGGCCCCCGCAGCCACCAGGCGCTCCGTCGCCAGGGCAAACAAGGGCAGCGCCTGGATACGTGTCACATCCTCCGGTATTTTTTCGTCCATGACGACGACTGCAACATATTTCCATTGGTTTCGGGCCTGCTTGACGACAGCCGAATCATGAATCCAGTAATCAATAGTGTTGTCAAAAGCAAAATCCAAACCCATGCCGGTCAAAATGGCTATCAAAATAAAATTCAATAACAATTTGACACTGATGGGAGGGATGTGGCCCATACGCCTTAAAACTGATGGGATAGCCAAACAGCTTCAGATGCCAGAGGGTAGGTGAAATCCCTGATGACAGCCGTGAGGCAATCAATCAGCTGCTTATCAGTATTGCTTTGCATACTGGAGCCATTGGTGGTAGGGATAATCGTGTTGACTTGACCATTCTTTTCCACCAACCAAGTGATTTTAATGGGGGTATTGGTTGGGTTGATGGCTTTGCACAAGCCGATGTCGGGTTGCATGGCTAAAACGATTTGTTCTTTTTCAGTTTCCACGCCACTCTGCAAAAGCTCGCTTTTATCGGCTTCGCCTGGCGTAGTTATTGAACGCATCCTGACTGACGTTGTCCTTTCAGGCATCTTAGCACCCGATTCGGAACTGATGGCGGCAATAATGCAACTCAGCGCGTTTTGACCGTTTTTGCTGGTGCGGCAATTCATTTTGTTGTCCGTCCATGAATCGCACAAAACCAAATCGCTGGGTTTTATCCAAGGTAGCTTGCCACTGTTGACACTAATATTAATGGGGTCAGGCGAGCGGTTTTGACAAATCCCCTGCATTTTTTTTGCATCAATGCCCGTCTGGGACTTGAACCACAAGCGTGCGCCGGGCTTTAGATTAAATTCGCTACCCAAGGCAATATCATCAATTACCCCGCAGGTGTTACCCGTAATGGCCACGCCATTGCTTTTGTTTGCCAAATAACGCAAAACACCGCATTCATCGGCATGCAAGCCAGTTGCGTACCCCAGAATAATAACGGCATTCACCAAAAGAAATTTTCTTTTGAATTTTAATAACATACTACCCTCCTGAATTGTTTATTTAAGTTATGTGTTAATTTTTACCTAGTTAACCCTACATGGGTCAAGTTTTTTCGGACAGCTAAACGGTTGGGTAGTGGGTTAAGCCTGTGTTTTTCCTACACACGATTTCACTGCCTATAGTTCGGAGTCCAAGGCATGACTTGGATGACACAAAACATCCAAAACGTGTTTTGGACTCCTAAACAACAGATTTAACCCCCTGCCAACGGTTGCATGGGTGGGCGGCAGTTTCCATATGCAATGTTGGCGCAGTTGCCAGGGTTTAAATGATCGTTATACTACTCCCATCTTACTTTGAAAACGTACAAGCACAAAAAGCTTCAAACGCCCCTCGAAATCCTCTATAGGGACAGAATTATGACGGTGACATGCCCATCCCTTGGCAGACGGCTAATGCATTGCGCCCGATAAGTCCCACATCGGTAAAAAGATACCCAGCGCCAACACCAACACCATCATGCCGATTATCACGATTAATAGAGGCTCAATGACGCTGGCTATGTTTTTTAAATCGGCATCAACTTCTGTTTCGTAGAAGTCAGCAACTTCCAAGAGCATCTCGCTGATATTTCCAGTTTCTTCCCCCACCATGATCATTTGTATAACCAGTGGCGGAAACAGCTGGGTACTTCTGGCCATGCGGCTGATAGAATCGCCTTTTTCAATGCCGATGCGCATTTGCTCCAGCTTGGAAGCGATGTAGCTGTTACCAATGGCTTCAGAAACGATAGTGATGCCTTGAATCAGCGGCACACCAGAACTCAGCGTCATGGCAAATGACCGCGAAAAGCGTTCCATGCTGGAACGCTCAATAATACTGCCCACGCCGGGAATGTGCAGGATTAACCAATCCCATTGCAAGCGCCCATCACGGGTGTTGATGTATTTGATGATAATCGTGGCTAAAACCAGCAGCCCGCCCAGCAGATAAGGCCAGTAACTAACGGTGAAATTGGAGACGGCCATCAACAATTTGGTTTGCCAGGGCAATTCCGCTTGCATCCTGTCAAATACGCTTTTGAATGAAGGGATCACATAAATGTTGATAACCACCATGGCGACGCTGATGGCGACAATCACCATGATAGGATAGCGGAATGCCGATTTGATGCGGCTTTGGGTTTCCTTTTCCCTTCCCAGATAATTGGCTATTTGCAAAAATGCCTGATCCAGCTCTCCGCTGGTCTCGCCGACATGGATGATGTTGATAAAAAGCGGGCTAAAAACCTTTTTGTGTTGGTTCATCGCCTGGCTTAATGCCGAACCGGATTCAAGGCGTTTGGCCATCTCCTTGAGTGCCCCTGCCAATGCCGGATTACGCGTTGATTCGGTCAGGCTGCGCAACGCTCTAATCAGTGGAACGCCTGCTTTTGACAAGCTGTGCATTTGTCGGCTAAATAGCATCATATCGGCAATACTGAGACTATCAAGCGCACGCCAATGGTTGAATTGCCCGATCAAATCAATGTTGATCGCCGTTTGCGTAATAGACACCGGTATCAGGCCCCGGCTGCTGATAATCTGGGCGGCTAAGGAACGGTCTTTGGCTTCAACCATATTAGTGATCAGCCGTCCGGCGGCATCTCGGGCCGTGCATTTGAACTGCGCCACGTCATTCCACCTCGCCGGTGATGCGCACCACTTCATCCACCGTGGTGATGCCTTGTTGGGCATAATCGGCCGCGCAGGTTGAAAAGCGGATAAAGCCGGGGGTTTGTAAAGCCGCCTGGGTAAAACTGGCGGCATCATTACGGCGTAAGGCATCCAGGGTTTCTGGCTGAAGCTCCAACAATTCATAAACACCCACCCTGCCTTTGTAGCCGCTATGATTGCACTGGTGACACCCGCGCCCCCGCCGGAAGCTGACCTTGCCATAATCTTTATTCTGGAGTTTTTCCAGCCAGATCAGTTGGCTGGGTTCGATTTCTGCAGGTTCTATGCAGTACCCACAAATCCGCCGTACTAACCGTTGGGCAATAATCATCCGTAGCGCACTGGCTAAAATATAGCCTTCAACGCCCATATCCAATAACCGTGTGGCGGTTTCAATAGCGCCGTTGGTGTGCAGGGTGGAAAACACCAAATGGCCGGTGATTGAGGCCCTGATGGCTATTTCAGCGGTTTCATTATCCCGCATCTCGCCAACCAGAATAATGTCGGGGTCTTGACGCAAAGCTGAACGCAGTATGCTGGCAAAAGTAAGCCCTACTTTATTGTTGACCTGAGCCTGGTTAATTCTGGGCAAACTGTACTCAACCGGATCTTCAGCTGTGATAATTTTAGTTTCCGGTTTGTTGACTTCGGTCAGGGCGGCATACAGTGTTGTGGTTTTACCGCTACCGGTAGGCCCTGTTACAAGAACCAAACCATGGGGGCTGTTGATGTGTTTTCTAAAACGGGCAAGAATATTTACGGGTATGCCCAAATGGTCAAGATCCAAAAGGCCGTGCGAATGATCCAGCAAGCGCATCACCACGGATTCGCCATTTTGCACGGGTAACGTGGAAATTCTGACATCCAGGGTGCGCCCTTTCACCCGGATACTAAAGCGGCCATCCTGTGGCAGCCGTTTTTCGGAGATGTTAAGGCCTGCTATCAGTTTTAAACGGATCACCACCGCAGAAGCGATATTAGCTTCATCCAGCACTTGTTCAATCAAAACACCGTCAATCCGCTGCCTGATACGCAATATTTTTTCATCAGGTTCAATGTGTATGTCAGAAGCATTGGCCTGCACCGCATCGTCAAATAACGATTGCAGCAGATTGATGACCGGCGCATCGGTGACTTCTTCAGAGGTCAACAGGGAATCGAGATCGTTTTCCGATAGCTCATTGCGCAATTTTTCAGCCAACACGCCAATTTCAGCGGTGCGGCGATAAGCTTGGTCGATGGCGGCCAACAAATCTGACTCTCTAACCACGGCCGCCCGAATGGTTTTTTTTAGCAGCCGCGTCAATTCGTCCAGCGCCATTAAGTCGGTGGGGTCGGCCATTGCCAGAAGCACATCATTGGCATTATTTTCCAGCAGCATGACACGAAATCGTCGGGCCAGGCTTTCCGGCAACACTTTGACCGTATCCGGGTTCCTGGAATAGCGTGAAATATCCAAAAACGGGATTTGTAGTTGCCGTGACAAGAAATTAAGCAAATCGGTTTCTTTGATGGCGTGAAGGTCAATCAGCGTGCGGCCCAGTTTTCCGCCGGTCTTTTTTTGTTCGGCTAGCGCGGACAACAGTTGCTCATGGGTAATAACCCGGTTCTGAACCAGCAAGTCACCAATACGAATTTTTTTGGTAGTGTCCATGGGCGGTGTGCGTGCCGTTACTTCCAGCGGGGCTGGGCATCCAGCGCCTTAAAACGTTGTTCGCTGGCATCCCTTTCCTGTTGCCAGTCAGCGTCATTGCTGATCAGCGTGGCCTTCAGCAAGATGACCAATTCTGTTTTTTGGCTGCTGCCTTTGTTAACCCTAAACAGATTGCCCAGATAAGGGATTTGGGAAAAGCCAATGACCCCTTCTTTGTTTTCATCTGTGGCGTCCTGCATTAAACCGCCCAACACTATAATTTGGCTATTTTGGGCTTTAACGATGCTGTCTGATTCCCGGATGGTGACAAGCGCGGTGGGCACCACTGAGGTGGAGCCTAAACCATCAATTTTATATTCTATGTCCTGGTTTTGGACTTTGGTGATAGACGGGTGGATATGCAGCGTAATGTCATCGGCATCATTGATTTGCGGCGTGACATCCAGGGCAATGCCGGAAAAATATTGTGACAAAATAGGGGCTGGCTGTACATTACCGCTGTTGATGCCACCCGTTATGCCGGGAGAAATGCCGGTGACAAAAGTTTCATCTTTACCCACTTTGATGATGGCTTGTTGATTGTTTAAGGTCGAAATTCGCGGACTGGATAGAACTTTAATATTACCTTGGGATGCGAGGAGCGTAACAATGGCAGTGAAATCACCGGCAACAAAACTGCCTGTATTTGCCGTCAAGGTATATATCCCGCCTGCGGCGGCTGGATTAACCATATTCGGCGCAATTTGCAATCCTTGCCTGATGATGCTTTTCCATTCAACACCGTCTTGATGGCTGTCATTAAGGTTCACTTCCAATATTTTCGCTTCAAGTATCACTTGTCGGCTGATCTGGTCCTGAATAGTGGACAAGAAGTTTTCAATTTCGCGCAACTGCATGGGTTTTGCCCGGGCAATGATGACACCCGATTGTCGGTTAATAACGAAAGTGGCTTCTTTATCGACAGCAATCAGGGTGCGTAATGCGTCATCAAGCTCCTTCCAAAAGTCAGCATCTGTCGTGGTGGTGATCGAACTGCCTGATGATTGGGCGCCCATCTGGTTACTGTTCGGCTGTTGAAATGAGTTCTGGGATTGTTGATTACCATAGCCTGAAGAAGAATTTCCGGTATGCCCGGAAGACACGATGGTGTTGGATCTTCCTTTGCGTAATAAATCCAGGCGGTCAATTTTGAACGTTTTAGTCTGTAAGGTTGCCGGATAGATGACATAACCAATATCGGTTTTTTTATAGTCATACCCATAGACTTTTTGAACGGCATCCAGAACCTGCGGAATGTTGACGTTTTTTAACTCTAAAGAAAGCACGCCTTTGACCTCTGGATGCACCAGCATATTATCATCAGTATCAACAACCAAGCCCATAAAAAACTCACGTGCGTCAACCTCACGCACCGAGACATTAAGCGGATGTTGCATTAAGTATCTGGAGGAGGACGGCAGCGGCCTGAAATCAGGCACCGGAATATCAGGCGTTGCGGGTGGCAGTGCTTTTTGAAAGTCCGGTACTGTTTTTTGAGGAAAAACCTCCGCACTATGATTAGGTGCGGAGCGCTGCACAGACGAACAGGACATCAGTAGTAATGACAAAGCGACAGAAATGACGGGTTGGTTTAGCATGGCTTTAGCGTCTGTTTATTTGTAAGGGCGTTGCAACAATTGCAATGTCTTGATGGTGCCGTTCTGATTGATGGTAACCGAGTTTTTACTAATGTTGACAATTTTGATGTTGCCTGAAAGGCTTTGGCCTTGTTCGACCTGGATACCGTTGATGGTTGCCCATCTGGATTTTGTAAAGATCCAGATTGCTGATAATCTTGGCTCCCCTTCCGTGTCAACAACCGCATCCCCTGTTTTTATCGGGTAAGCAGGCCGGGTGGGGTCGCCCCAATCGGCGTAGCTTGGTGGCGATGCCAGAAGCAACAATAATGCGGCCCATCGCTTTTTAGACACCTAGCCAGCCCTCTTCAAAACTGAGTGTGTACGCTTGGATGGTGCAAACAGCGAGTGGATAGCCTTTAACCTGATAATCAATGCTGTCCCAGACAATCGCCCAAGGCAGTGCTTCCAAGGCTTTAAGGTATTTGACGGTATCAGTGTAATTGCCTGAAAAGGTGATGATGAGTCCGTGTTTGTAGATAGGCTGGTGTTGCTGTTTCGCAGCCAGTAAGGTAGTGGGTGGCAATGATTCCAATTTAATCAATGTCAGTTGCTGATTCTGTTTAAGCATATCGCTTAAAGCTTTTGCCATTAACTGCGCGGGCACAAATTTTTTGTTACCTGGCATAATTTGTTCTTGCAGACGACTGTATTGGGCTTTTAACTCAATCAGCTTATTCTGATTGTCAGCGTTGGGATCGGTGCCACCATTTTTTTCAAGTTGGGCTAATGAATGCTGTTGGCTGGCTATTTGTGTGTTAAGGCTGGTCAATTGTTGCTTAAGTGACGTTTGTTTTAACGTGGTCGGCTGATAAAAAAAGGCGTCCCAACCGCCCCATAAAGCCGCTAATAATGCGCTTAAGACGATAACTTGTTCACGCGGGGTCAGGCTTTGAAATTTTTCCTGAAGCTTATTGGACATGATCTTTTATGGCTAAAGGTTGCCAGGAACTGCTGATCGTAAAGTCGATTTGTCCGGCTATATTGATAGACTGTTGCATCACCAGCTTGGCGAAAGTTTGGTCTTTGAAAGCGGGTTCTTTTTGCAATTGCTGCAACATCTGCGGAATTTGTTGAGGTTTGAAAGTGCTGCCTTCAAGCCTCAAACCTCGATTTTGACCGTCAATGTGAATGGCAGTCAACCAGATATCTGGATTAGATTGATTGGCTAGCGCCTGAAAATAAAATGAAAAACCTTGTGACAGGATGGCCTCCCTGCCGGCAAGCAATTGTAGCGTTTGCGCGGCTTCATTGATGCTATTTTGCCACTGCCCGATTTCTGCAATCAATTGCATGTCTGGGTTTTGGCTGGATATTTTGGATAACATCCCGTTAATTCGGGTTTGTTGCTGGCTAAGTGTTGATTGCGCTTGATGCAGCGCAGTTTCTGTCGTCCAGATAGCCCATAACAGATAGATGCTAAAGCCTACACTCAGCAAGGCCGCCGCCATCAAAGCCGCTGTGGGGAGCTTGATGCCGGACTGCTTTTGTTGTTGCTTGAGAATTTCGCCATACAGATTGACTTGTTGCATTACAGCGTTTCCACGGCGTAGCGCAACGTCGCGCCAATCACCGGTGAGCACCGTGATTGCGTGGCATCATCCAGCAAAACACCACAATCAACAATGGCTGAAAGATCCATGATTCTGGCGGTGATACCATGATTGCTGTTAAGGATGTTTAATAAATCGTGGGTGTTTTCCGCCAAGGGAATAACCGCCAACCCAGAAATAGGCGGAATGCCATAATAGCTTTCAACATAATCCAATGACCGTTGTATTTCCAAAGCCAGGTTATTTTGCGCCGTACTGCCCTGGGTATCATCACTGCTATTATGTGAAGCCAATTCCAGTTCCCGATAGCCAATGTCAAAATTGCGGGACAGATAAATAACCCCTTCTTTTTGTATCAGAAGGGTTCCCGAAGACTCTTGCAGATACAACACGGCAACACCGCGTTTATTTTCTGGCAGTAACACCGCCAAATTGCGCAAAACGGTTTCTTGAATATCAATTACTTTGAGTTGCAGACCAGCCTGCGTCGTTTTATCGGCCAATCCCTTAATCAGTTCATTGGAGCTGACAATCACCTCCAACATGCTGCTGTTTGCACGCATTGATACGGGCACGGAATAAAAATCGAAAACAGCCTTGTCGATAGAAAAGTCAATGACATCAACTATTTTCCAACGTATGGCTTCGCGCTTTTCGTTTTCTGCGACCGCCGGTGCTTCAATATTTATGCGGCGGTAATTGTCGGTGGT
>JAUYEP010000064.1 GCA_030689765.1 Methylovulum sp. | reverse complement strand
AGTATCTACACAACTTTAATTGATTTTAAAACAATGTGTTATATGACATTCCTTGCAGATAATTGCTATATTTTTAGGTTTTTCTATCACAAAATCTGGCTTGAAACAGCAGTTATCTGTATGAAATAACGTGATTATTTTTTTAACACTATGATTTTTAATAAATAAACTTGTGTAGATTCTTATGGGCTGGGGGGGGATTTTTCAAAACACCCCTTCAAACCAAGCTCAGCAAATCCCCCCTACCCCCCTTTGCAAAGGGGGGAGTGAATGGATACTGCGTTTGCAGTTTTTCCGCTGACTGCAATCTGGTGTGGGATTGCGTAATCCGTATGCGTATCCACGATTTTTTAACAGAGTAGAGAACTAAAAGTTATATGACTAATAAAGTTACCTTGACACGATTCATCATAGAACAACAGTGCGAGTTACCCGAGGCTTCAGGCACATTTACCTTATTGCTCAACAATATTGTCACGGCCTGCAAGCAAATAGCGCAAAAGGTCAATCGCGGCCAGTTGATTGGTGTGTTGGGCAGCGCCGGTTCCCAGAATGTCCAGGGTGAGGTACAAAAGAAACTGGACATCATCACTAATGACATTATGGTCAATGCGCTCAATTGGACGGGGCATTTGGCTGGCATGGCATCGGAAGAAATTGACGGTTTCATTTCCATCCCGCCGCAATATAAAAAAGGCAAATATCTGGTGTTGTTTGATCCTTTGGACGGCTCTTCAAATATTGATATTAATCTGGCTGTGGGCACTATTTTTTCTATTTTGCGTTGCCGCGAAGCGGTGGAACCTGAGCTGGACGATTTTTTACGCAAGGGTTCCGAACAGGTTTGCTCAGGGTTTGTGATCTATGGGCCGTCAACGATGCTGGTGCTGACAACGGGGCATGGCGTTAATGGTTTTACGCTTGATCAAGATATTGGCGAATTTATATTGACGCATCCGGCGATGAGGATCCCCGAAGAAACCTCAGAATTTGCGATTAATATGTCAAACCAGCGTTTTTGGGAAACGCCTGTGCAGCGTTATATCGAAGAATGTCTGCAAGGTACTGAGGGTGTGCGTGCAAAAGACTTTAATATGCGCTGGGTGGCGTCTTTTGTTGCTGATGTGTATCGGATACTGACGCGGGGCGGGGTATTTTTATATCCGCTGGATACGCGTGACCCGTCAAAGCCCGCCAAATTACGCCTTATGTATGAAGCTAACCCGATGGCGTTTATTATCGAGCAGGCAGGCGGCGTCTGTTCTACGGGACGTGAGCGCATCCTGGATATTAAACCGTCGGGTGTGCATCAACGTGTGCCGGTAGTTTTGGGTTCAAAAAAAGAAGTTGAGCGTATCATCAGCTATCATCTGGAAGGGTAGGGACGCAAAATCTTGCGTCTCTACTGTCCGGTTATTTAGCTTGTCCGTTAATGGCTTGCTGTTGCTGGGCAGCGGCATCCTGAAGCACACTGCCCACTTGTTTAGCCGCTTCCAATTGGACTTTAAAAGCCACCGGCGCAGTTGTTTTAATTTCTTTTTCTTCTTCTTTGCTGCATCCGGTTATCAGGACAAATAACAGTAATGCCGCTATGCTACTGAATAGTTTCATCGAATTACAGCGTTCTCAGATTGCGTTAGTAACATTTTGTTGGAGTCCAATAGCTTTAGCTATTGAAGCAAAACAGCTAAAGCTGTTTTACTCCTACATAGGCAATCACTAAGATAGATTGAAAACGCTGTAATCCTGTAATTATATGCCATCAGGGCAATTGGGCCATCTCTGCTGATTTTTCATAATCAACGCCAACGCTAACAATAAAACTGGTGGCTTCTTCGATATCCATGGCGGATTTGACTACTTTTGCTTGATGGACGATGACCGTAAAACCTGAGGTGGGGTTAGGTGAGGTGGGGATAAACAAGACATACATGTTGTCGTGCCGGTTGGTGACATAAGCAGGCACCCAAATGCCGGCGCTTGGGTATTCTACATAAACCACTTCTTTAGCGATTTTTTGGTCATGTGATGAGAACATGTTGATGACTTTTTTAAGCACCCGATAAATCGTGTTTAAAAATGGAATCCGCTCAATGACATGATCGAAAATAGTAATGACCCACGGGCGCCCTGTCTTGACTATCTTGTAGCCTATGAACACAACAATGGCAAAGCTAAGCGAGAAAAGCAGCGCGGTGTACACATAACTGTCTGCATAACCGTAAACGACACTGAACAGGTCAGAAACAATCCCTTTGAGAAAAATGATAATCTGCAAAATAACAACAATAGGGATAATGGCAAGAATGCCAATCAGGAAGTAATTTAATAACATTTTAGTAGTTTCTTTCATTTTATATCCTCATGTTCACCCGATAATCATCAGCAAGCGTCAGTGCCGATGTGTTTTATGCTTTCTTTGGATAATACAACTTTAAAGAAAGCCCCACGCAATTATAAGCCAACTTATGGTGGAATGTGTCCTGCGTTCATGGCGTTAGGCGGCACAACATCCGGCGTTAAATTAGGCGGGAAGGAAAGCATTTATCTCCCCCCTTAGAAAAAGGGGGTTGGGGGGATTTCAAAACAACCCTTCAGATCAAGCATAGCAAATCCCCCCTACCCCCCTTTGTAAAGGGGGTGGATGAATGGATAGATAGGCGGCAAGCACCCCCAGATATTTCCGTTGTATGGTTTTACAGGGTGTTTTATCTGTAACTAATAAGTGAGCCGGTATATAATCCGGCGCTTAAATTCGATCATTACTCAATTCACAACCGGAAAAAGACATGCTGGGCAAGCTAGTTAAAATTGTTGTAGGGAGCCGTAACGACAGGCTGGTAAAGAAAAAGAAAAAGCTGGTCAAAAAGATCAATGCGCTGGCTTTGGAATACGAAAAATTATCTGATGACGCCTTAAAAGCAAAAACTCAGGAATTTCGTGACCGTCTGGCGCAAGGTGAAAAGCTGGATAATCTTCTTCCAGAGGCTTTTGCTGCCGTCAGGGAAGCCTCTACGCGGGTGTTCGGCATGCGTCATTTTGACGTGCAGCTGATCGGCGGGATGATGCTTCATGACGGCAAAATTGCCGAAATGAAAACAGGCGAAGGTAAAACCCTGATGGCAACCTTGGCAGCCTATCTTAACGCCTTGCCTGGGCGCGGCATCCATGTGGTCACCGTCAATGATTACCTGGCAAAACGCGACTCTGAATGGATGGGCAGGCTTTACTCTTTTCTAGGTTTGTCCACCGGGGTCATTGTCAGCCAGATGGATCAGCCGTCAAGGCGTGACGCTTATGCAGCAGACATCACCTACGGCACCAACAATGAATTTGGCTTTGATTATCTGCGCGATAATATGGCGTTTAGCCTGGAGCAAAAAGTCCAGCGCGACCTGAGCTTTGCGATTGTCGATGAAGTTGACTCCATCCTTATTGATGAGGCAAGGACACCGCTGATTATTTCAGGGCAGACTGAAGAAAGCAATGAAGTATATATTAAAGCCAACGAAATCATCCCGT
>JAUYEP010000060.1 GCA_030689765.1 Methylovulum sp. | reverse complement strand
AAGTTGGCACCAAGTTGGCACCAAGTCTGAGCTAAACGCAGACCAACAGCAGGTACTTGAACAGATGACAGGTGAAATGAGTTTGAAAGCCCTGATGAGCGTTTTAAACAGAACCGACCGCACCAAGTTTAAAGATCAAATCTTAAACCCACTCATTAAGGCGGGTTGGGTTGAGCCCACCATCCCCGATAAACCCACTAGCTCAAAACAAAAATACCGACTCAAAAGAGATAATCGTTAATGGAAACAAGCCAATTACAACAAGGCATCGAAGCCAAATTTGCCACAGGTTTTCCTCATGAATGCCGACTTGTTTTCTGGTACGACCCTGAGCAGAGTTTTCAGGAAGTGCTTAAAAGTCTGGTTATCCCCGAGGTGACGGTGCTTGATATGGCGGGGCGTTCGCTGTTTGAGACTAAAAAAAGTATTGAGCTGGATGAGCCTAAGCGTCGTTTTCTGTTGTATTTTCCTTATGCCGAACCTGAGCCAGATAAAGATTGGTTTTTGGATATTCGTTTGTACAGTGAACAGTTTTATGCCGATGCCAGTGCGATGTTGCTTAATGAGTTGGGGCTTCAGCAGTTGGCGTTACGAACGCATATCCACACTCGACAGGAGTTCTTTGCCAATAAACAACGGCTAACGGCACTTAAACGCTTTATTACTGAACGTGAGGATGAGCGTTCATTGGATCGTAAAATGTTGGCGGTGCTGGTGAAGGCAGATTCAGCATCGCTAACGGATATTTTGTTGAGTTTACTCAAAGAGTACAGTGTGGGGCTTGACACTGACAAGCAGCCACTTCTTGACGCGGTGACTAAATTTAATTTGCTGGACGCGTTATGGCTCAATCTAGCGGAAGCGTATCGCTATGAGGCAACTGAACCCAGTGTGCCTGATTTTGCACTCAAGCTGTTTTGTACGGAATTATGGAGTCAACTAGAGGGCTCGGAACGGGATTGGTTGCTTAATAATGTCCTGAAAAGTTCGTCAGGTCGGGCTACTGCTTTGGCGTTTATGGCAAGCTGGCGTGATAGTCGTCGTTATGCGCAGGATCACGATGCGATTGCTCAACACTTAGGGCAGAAGCTGGAAGTCGCGGATAAGTGTGCGCTGTATCACCCGCAGCAATTAGTTGAATGTATGAGTTTTGAAGCCATCGAGCAAGTCATCATCCGTGGTGTGGTGCGGGATTTAGTAGATACCGCTAAGGCGTTAGATCGTGCACAGTTTGAAACGCTGCTGTCGCGGCGTTTGGTGGGTCATTGGTGTTTATCTCGAAAAGAATATACCGCCATTTACGAAGCACTGCGTAATGCGGAGTTGTTGTTACATTTACGGCAGCGTTTTGTGGATGGTTTTCATTATGAATCCAGCAAGCTGATGTATGACGCTTACGTCACCAAGCTGTATCAATTCGATCAAGCCTACCGACTTTTTAATGAGCATGTGCAAACGCTGGTCAATATCGGTGCTGAGATTCTTCGGCAGTTGGATGAAGCGGTGGAGAATCTTTACAGCAATTGGTATCTGTATGAGCTGGGTATCGCTTGGGATCGACATCTTGATAATGAACAGCGATTGGAACACTGGCAGTTACCGCGCATTACACCGCAATATAAATTTTATGAGGCGTTAGTCCGACCTCGACTCGCTGCCAAAGAAATTAAGCGAATTTTTGTCATTATTTCTGATGCCATGCGTTATGAGATTGCCGAGGAGCTGACGGGGATTATCAATGCGGAGAAACGCTTTAAAGCTAAGTTGTCATCCCAATTGGGTGTACTGCCTAGCTATACGCAATTAGGCATGGCGGCATTGTTGCCTCATAAGACCCTGGAATATCAAGCAGGGAGTGGAATCGTACTGGTAGATGGGCAATCAACAGCCGGACTGGATAACCGCAATGCTATTTTAGAAAAAGTGAATGGCTTGGCGGTCAGTGCAAAGGCGTTGATGGACTGGAGTAACCAAGAAGGCAGGGATAATATTCGCGATAGCCAAGTGGTTTATATCTATCACGATACCATTGATTTTATCTGTGATAAGCAAGGCGGAGAGGATAGAACGCCGCTAGTCTGCCGCACTGCAATAGAGGAACTGACCCATCTAATTGGTCGCATTATCAACCGACTCAATGCCAGTCAGGTGTTATTAACCGCTGATCACGGTTTTCTTTTTCAGCAACAAGCTTTGAATAAACCCGATAAAACGGACTTAGCCATTAAACCAAGCGGCGCGATTGAAGCTAAAAAACGCTATATCGTGGGTGAACACTTGCCGACTGATGATGCTTATTGGAAAGGTAATATCGCTGATACGGCGGGGGCGGCTGGCAATACTCAGTTTATGATTCCCAAAGGTGTGCAACGTTTCCATTTTGTTGGCGGTGCTAAGTTTGTGCATGGCGGCGCGATGCTACAAGAAATCTGTATTCCGGTGGTTTCTATTAAAGCACTGAAAAAGGCTCAAGCGACTAAGCATGAAAAACAACAGGTTGGCGTGGTGGTATCCAGGCTTCCTATTAAGCTGGTGAACAATATTGATAAAATTCGTTTTATTCAGACCGACCCCGTCGGTGAGAGTTTTATCTCGCGTCAATTAAGAGTTTATATCGTGGACGCTGAGGGTAAGCTTCTATCCAGCACGGAGACGCTGAATTTTGACAGTAGCTCACCGGTCATGGATGAACGTACCCGCGAGGCTCGGTTGAAATTGATTGGCTCACAGTTTGATCGACATGCCGCTTACACCTTGGTATTAGAAGCCTGTGACACGCAGACCCGTTATCAACAGTATGCCGTAACGATTGATTTGGCGATTCAGGATGATTTTTTTTAATAGGGTGAAAGGATGAATGATTTTTTAGAAACAGAAGACACGCTGAGTGCGGAGATTAATCAGCTTCGTGATGAAGACCTTGATAGCTTACTGAACAAGTATTTTACGGGGCGCGTAGTTAGAAAGGATCTGACCAAGCAACTTAAAGAAGGGGCTAATGTTCCCGTTTATGTGCTTGAGTATCTATTAGGTATGTACTGTGCGTCTGACGATGACGAAGTGGTTAGCGTCGGCATGGAGAATGTTAAACGCATACTCACGGAAAATTATGTTCGCCCTGATGAAGCGGAAAAGGTGAAGTCCCTGATTCGTGAACGCGGTAGCTATCGGATTATTGATAAGGTCAGCGTCAGATTAAACCAAAAGAAAGATGTTTATGAGGCTATATTATCCAACTTAGGCATTAAGGATGCGTTAGTGCCCACTAACATCATTAAGGAAAATGAGAAACTACTCACCGGCGGGATTTGGTGCATTATCACGACCCAGTATTTTTATGAGGAAGGACAGAAAACCTCGCCTTTTTCTATCCAGACACTCAAGCCTATTCAGATGCCTTCAATGGCAATGGACGAGATTTTTGATGCCAGAAAACAGTTTACCGTTGACCAATGGCTGGATGTCTTGCTGCGCTCGGTGGGCATGGAGCCAAGTAATTTAACATTAAGGGTCAAATGGCATCTGATTGCCAGAATGATTCCTTTTGTTGAAAATAATTATAACGTCTGTGAATTAGGTCCACGCGGGACGGGTAAAAGCCATGTTTATAAAGAATGTTCACCCAATAGCTTATTGGTTTCCGGTGGACAAACAACGGTCGCCAATCTGTTTTATAACATGAGCAGCCGACAAATCGGCTTGGTGGGCATGTGGGATGTGGTGGCGTTTGATGAGGTCGCGGGCATTAACTTTAAGGATAAAGACGGCATTCAGATTATGAAAGATTACATGGCTTCTGGTTCATTTTCGCGGGGTCGTGATTCCATTGAAGGCAAAGCCTCGATGGTGTTTATTGGTAATATCAACCACAGCGTTGAAACGCTGGTAAAGACCAGTCACTTACTCGCGCCGTTCCCTGAAGCCATGATTGATACCGCCTTTTTTGACCGTTTTCATGCGTATATTCCAGGCTGGGAAATTCCTAAAATGCGACCTGAATTTTTTACCAACCGCTTCGGGCTGATTACCGATTATCTGGCTGAATATATGCGGGAAATGCGTAAACGCAGTTTTGCAGATGCCATCGATCGCTATTTTAAGTTGGGTAATAATCTGAATCAGCGCGATGTGATTGCTGTGCGCCGTACCGTGTCAGGCTTAATGAAATTGCTGTATCCGCACGGTATTTATGAAAAAGATAATGTCAGGACGTGTCTTACTTATGCGCTTGAAGTGAGGCGACGTATCAAAGAGCAACTGAAAAAATTGGGCGGCATGGAGTTCTTCGATGTGCATTTTAGTTACATCGATAACGAAACATTAGAAGAGTTCTTTGTTAATGTGCCAGAGCAAGGGGGCAGCCAATTAATCCCCGAAGGGGTAGCTAAACCCGGCGTGGTGCATTTGGTGACCAAAGGGGCGACAGAACAGCCTGGATTGTATCGATTTGAAACACAAATGACCGCAGGCAATGGCAAGCATTCCGTCTCAGGACTTGGCTCCAACACCTCGGCTAAAGAATCAGTCAGGATAGGCTTTGATTACTTCAAAGGTAATCTTAATCGGATTAGTGTGACCGCTAAATTTGCTGAGCATGAATATCACATCCATGCGGTTGAGCTTAACAATACCGGTCCGAGTAATAAAATAAGTCTGGCGGCATTAATCGCATTTTGCTCTATTTTGATGAACAAATCTGTGCAGGAGCAAATGGTGGTATTGGGTGATATGACCTTGGGAGGCGTGATTAATCCGGTTGAAGATTTAGCGGGCTGTTTACAACTTGCTTTGGAAAGTGGCGCAAAAAGGGTGTTACTTCCTATGTCCTCAGTGTCAGATATCCCTATTGTGCCAGCAGAAATATTTTCCAAATTTCAGATCAGTTTCTTTGCCGATCCGGTTGATGCGGTTTATAAGGCGTTGGGAGTTCAGTGATAACGACTGTTCAAATAAAAACGCTTCATTGCCCATACATAAGCCAGTTACCCACAAAATCTGTGGATAACCTTGTTCATATAACGGTCATCTTATCTGCCAACTATCCGTTAATGCTATGGTTTAGTTGGATTGGCTAGAAACTGGTCAGACTGGTTTAAATCGAGGTAGGGCAGTTTGGTAAGTGAGTGTCCTACCTCGACGTAGACTACGAAGTGCAGTGTTACTGTTTAACTTTGTGTCCGAAAAGTATTGACACCCATGATGGTCATTTATCGACTTAGGACTAGAGGCGAAGAGCCCTTATTTTTTTTAGAACTAAAATAGCCGTTCAATATCGCGTGAACCATGCAGCACGCGGACAATATCAACGCCATCAAAAATGGGTGCTAATCAACAAAAGGCGCTAAAGTTTCACGGGAATTAATCTTGCTATAGCCTAAGCGGCTTTCAGCTCTATATGTACACGTTTAGGACTTACGCATTGACGGGCAAGCTAGTGTATGCCATAGCCAATACCTTTAACAGGAACGATTCACGGATGATAAGAAAAACCACCCGCCCGCCGACAGCACGCTGCACCTTGCCAATGTATATGGGATTTTTGATGAG
>JAUYEP010000058.1 GCA_030689765.1 Methylovulum sp. | reverse complement strand
GAAGGGCTCAGGACGAACGGAGAAAGGCTACACGCTCAAATTATTTACACGACAAATCAATGCTGACTGAGTACTAGGCTGTCAACACATGTAGGCCGGAAACACGCCCTCGGCGTTAGCAAGGGGGGGGCGTGTTTCCGGCATCTCACGGCTTCGGTTGCCGGAAACGTCTGTCCTGCGCTAAAGCGCAGACAGCCTTATTCCGGCCTACATTTAAGTTGTCCCAGCTTGGCGGGTAGCCGAACCAGGGCGTTATTTCTAATGATTGTTAAATTGTTTCATGCCAAAATATACGTAATTTTATGTATCAGTCGAGAAGTTATGAAAATTGCCATTTTATCGCGCAACACCAAATTATATTCAACGGCCCGGTTGGTTGGGGCAGCAGAAGCGCGAGGACATGAAGTACGGGTTCTGGATGTGCTTCGATGTTATATGAACATCACTTCGCATAACCCCTCCATCCATTATCGGGGTGAAGACTTGGCCGATTTTGATGCTGTTATTCCCCGTATTGGCGCTTCGGTCACTTTTTACGGAACCGCCGTATTAAGGCAATTTGAAATGATGAATGTTCTGCCCCTCAATGAATCTGTTGCCATATCGCGCTCACGCGACAAATTACGTTCCACCCAGTTGTTGGCAAGAAAAGGCATAGGTTTGCCGGTAACCGGTTTTGCCAATAATCCTGATGATATTGCCGATTTAATTGACCAGGTTGGCGGTGCGCCGTTGGTCATTAAATTACTGGAAGGCACTCAAGGCATTGGCGTGGTATTGGCGGAAACCCATAACGCCGCTGAGAGTGTTATCCAGGCCTTTATGGGGCTAAAAGCCAACATCATGGTGCAGGAATTTATCAAAGAAGCCGGTGGCAGCGATATCCGCTGCTTTGTTGTTGGCGATAAAGTGGTTGCCGCCATGAAGCGGCAAGGCGCCGATGGCGAGTTCCGTTCCAATTTACACCGTGGCGGTTCTGCATCGTTGATACGTTTGACGCCTGAAGAACGCTCGACGGCAGTGCGTGCAGCAAAAATAATGGGGTTGAATGTCTGTGGGGTTGACATGCTGCGTTCCAATCACGGCCCCGTTATTATGGAAGTCAACTCATCCCCTGGATTAAAAGGCATTGAAGCGGCAAGCGAAAAAGATATTGCCGATTTGATTATCCAGTTTATCGAAAAACGCTTTGAGACCCTGGAAACCGCCAAAGACAAATCATCATCCAAAACACGCACGCGTGGCAAGGGGTAAGCTTTTATCCTTTGCCATAGCCGCCACAGATTCACAGATCGGTAGTGGGTTAAACCTGTGTTTTTCCTACACACGATTTCACTGCCTATAGATTCGGAGTCCAAGGCATGACTTGGATGTGTAAAAACATCCAAAACGTGTTTTGGACTCCTAAACAACAGATTTAACCCACTACCCACAGATCAAACCCATATAACTTGTAAAGCTGTAGGGATGTTGCGGTGCAACGTCCCTACACACCAAAACCTTTCTTGACTAATGCGATAAATTCATCGGCAGGAATCGGTTTGCTGAAATAATACCCTTGGATCTCATCGCACAATTTTAGCTTGAACAAGCCCAGTTGCTGTTCGGTTTCAACACCTTCGGCAATGGTTTTTAAGCCCAAACTTTTCGCAAGGCTAATCACGGTGTCAACTATATTTTCACTGTCTTTATCACTGACCATCTGATAGGTAAAAAAATGTATAGTTCCGTGCGATCATATACCTATCCGTAGTTGGCCGTTGTTCCGGGCAAAAGCGTATTTACAAGAACACTATCAGAGTGCTAAACAGGAAAAAATGAAGGCGCCAAATAATAGCCGCCCGCCCTTAAACTCAAAGCCTTTCCGCTGGTAAGCAAAAAATCCCAAGGCAATAGGAATGGAAATAAAAGACAATGCCGTGAAGGCAATGGTTATGACAAATAGCCATAACAAAGGCGGGCTCCACAGAAAATAATAGCCCTCGGGCATGATGCCGTTGGTGCCAAATAAAAAATCAATTACATTTTGCATAAAAGGCTACCCGTTTAATCTTTGGCCCGTTTCCACAAGCAGGTGAGACTGTGAAAGTATTCAATATAAAGCTGATAACCACGAAGGACACGAACGACTGCATGGATGCAGGAGGTATACCCTCTGGGGCACAAGGGGCAACGCAGGAGCAGTTGCCGAGAGCACGAAGTTTTAATATATTGATATAACTGATTATTTTCTTCGTGTCCTTCGTGATCTTCGTGGTGAATAATGTATATTCACTAATACTTTCACAGTCTCAGGTGCATGGGGAACCCGCGTAAATTTGATCCCGTAGAGACGTTGCACCGCAACGTCTGTGTCGGTATGCCGCGTATAACCCGTAGACGTAGCCGTGCTACGTCTTTACAGATGAAGGTTATTCATCGCCAACTTTCCGGTAAATCGACGGCGAAACCATCCGCAATTCGCTATTGATGCCGTTTAGCGATTCCGAATGGCTTACGATGAAATAACCGCCGGGGCGCAAATAGTGCTGGATGCTGTCAATCAAGCGTTGCTTAGTTTTAAAATCGAAGTAAATCATCACATTGCGCAGGAATATCACGTCAAAGACGCCCAAGTCGGGCAGCTCTTCAATAAGGTTGGCATAGATGAACTTAATGCGGTTGCGTAAAGCGGCGTCCATCATGAAAAAGCCTTCGTATTCGCCGCTGCCTTTCAAACAGTATTTTTTCAACAACGGTGCAGGGATTTTTTCTGCGGCATTCATCGGATATAAACCCCGCCGCGCCTTTTTCAGAACCTGCGTGGAAATATCGGTGCCGATAATTTCCCATTGGGCAGTTTTGGAAAATTCCGCAGCCAACATAGCCAGCGTGTAAGCTTCTTCGCCACTTGAGCTGGCAGCACTCCAAAACCGCAGCGGACGACTGGCGCGATGGTGGGGGAATACATGGCTTGTAAGAAAATCGAAATGCTGGGACTCCCTGAAAAAATAGGTTTCGTTAGTCGTCAGCAAATCAATTGCCATCAAGGTTTCCTTTTCAAATCCGGGTTTAGCCAACAAACGAAAATAGTCGCCATAGCAGGAGAAACCATAATGGCGTAAGCGCTTGTCCAATCGCCCGGAAACCAGCGCCTGCCTGTTGTTGCTCAACACAATGCCGACGTGCTTATACAGATAATCTTTTATCCAGATAAACTCGTGCTTTTGCAATACCGGCGAGCCGTATGGGTACGCCTTGCTTTCCAGATGAGTTACCGCCATGTTTCCCCCCGACTGTTGCTGAAGTTCGCTATCCATTTAAGGCGGGATAGGTGCTTGTGTCCCGCCTTAAATGGAAAACCGCTTAGGAATGTGTACAAAACAACTTCGTCTTGTGATTTGTACCTTCGGTGGATGCCATGACTGCCAGTCCTTTGAGGACTGGCAGTCATCATGTTGCCGAGTGTGTCGTACTCATTCCGGTAGTGGGTTAAACCTGTGTTTTTCCTACACACGATTTCACTGCCTATAGTTCGGAGTCCAAGGCATGACTTGGATTACACAAAACATCCAAAACGTGTTTTGGACTCCTAAACAACAGATTTAACCCACTACCCTCATTCCTTAGTTTAAATAGGCGCGGTATGCCTACCTGTCCAGCCACGTCAGCACCGTTGGTTTAGAACCATACAAAGCATTGTCAATGACTTCCATCACTTCTTCACAAGGAATGACTGCTTTAGTGGTGTGGATGATATGCGCCGCCAACGCGTTAATGATGTTCCAGTGGTCTGGAGCATCGATAAACTTGAATGCCTCTATAAATAACTGGTCAATTTTATCGTTACGTTGTTGTTTATTTTCAATGGCATGTTGAATATAGCCATTAACAACTTCAAGATCAGACGCGCCGCCGTAAGCGTCCAAGGCATCCAAATGCACCAGATGCCGGTTAATCGCTTCACCATCACGGTGTGCAATATATTTGGCTTCTGCCAGGGGGGGCCTGCCAACAAATTGATAATATCCGCCTCAAGGGCCAAATCCAGCAACGATAAGGATAGGTTTTCCAGTAAACGCCCCCCCCTCAACTCTTGCCTCATAATTATGCTCAATTGCATTGCCCGCATGGGAATATAAGGAAATCTGAAAAAAAACCGGCGGTAATTGTTGTTGTTTATGGCGTAAATAAATGGCTACTGCATGACCGGCTTCATGAAAAGCCACGCGGCGGAAAAATTCATGATGTGTGCTGGGCGTGGAGTCACTGATGATGTGGTTGCGTTTCATAAAAATAGCCTGTTTAAAAAAATTTCAAACTCAAGATTGATTAACGGTGTCACCTAGGTTGCTTAAATTCGCCATCTCATCTATCGACAGCACACGATTGACATTCAGTAAAATAATGAACCGGCCGTCCCGTTTGGCCATGCTGCTGATGAAATCGAGGCGAATGCCGGCGCCGAAGCTCGGTGGCGGTTCAATATCCTGCGGGCTGATATTGACGACTTCGTTGACCGCATCAACGATGATGCCGATGTATTGCGGACGCCCGGCGTTGTCGCCACCGTCGCTACCGGTTTCAACGATGACGATGCTGGTGCGCTTGGCAATCTGGGTGCTCCCCTTGCTAAAACGCGCCGCCAAATCGATGACCGGCACCACGCTGCCGCGCAGGTTGATGAC
>JAUYEP010000056.1 GCA_030689765.1 Methylovulum sp. | reverse complement strand
GCGGGCAAGTGACACCATCAGCCCAACGTAACTGCCGAATGGTGGCATAACATTGGGTTTCGCTGACTAGTTGTTTGATAGTTATGATTGAGGTTTCCATTCGCACATTTTATCAAAAGACCCTGAAACCCATATAGAGCCTTAGGCAATTTGATTGCTGCGGCTGAAAGGGTTTGCGGAATCGACTCACGCAAAAGTCACGCAACGATTTTGTAGGCAATAAAAAAGGGAATCAGCGACGTTGTATGTCATTGATTCCCTTGTATTCTTTGGAGCTAGTGAGGGGATTCGAACTCCTGACCGGCTGATTACAAATCAGCTGCTCTACCAACTGAGCTACACCAGCAAAGAGCGGGTATTATACACAGACTTTATTTGTTGCCTAGAACTTTTTTCTATAAAAATGAAGCTATGCTTAAGATGCCGCAGATGCCGCCAACCCAGCAATGTTGTATCCGCAATCGACATAAGTGATCTCCCCAGTAATTCCTGAAGCCAAGTCTGAACACAAGAATGCTGCCGCGTTGCCGACTTCTTCAATACTGACATTGCGTTTTAACGGCGCGGTATCGGCTGCTTTACTAAGCATGGCTTTAAAATTATTGATGCCTGAGGCGGCGAGTGTCCTGATTGGGCCTGCGGAAATGGCATTCACACGGATACCTTCGGCTCCCAATGCAACCGCCATGTATCTTACATTGGCTTCCAAACTGGCCTTGGCGACGCCCATCACGTTGTAATTAGGGATTGCCCGTTCAGCGCCTAGATAGGTCAATGTCAACATTGAGCCGTTACGTCCAGCCATCATTGCACGCCCCGCCTTAGCCAGCGCAGTAAAGCTGTAAGAGCTGATATCATGGGCGATGCGGAAATTATCCCGCGTGGTGGCATTGACATAATCGCCATCCAATGCGTCACGCGGTGCAAATGCAACCGAATGCACAATTCCATCCAAGCCATCCCAGCGCTCCCCCAATACTTTAAAAACATTATCGATATGTCCGTCACTACTGACGTCACATTCAATGGTAATGTTGGATTCGCATTCTGTTGCCATTTCCACCACTCGGCTTTGCAACTTATCATTTTGAAAAGTAAACGCCAGTTCAGCGCCTTCGCGGTGCATGGCTTTTGCAATACCCCATGCGATTGAGCGGTTACTGGCTAAACCTACAATTAAGACCCGTTTGCCCTGCATAAAACCCATTATCATCTCCCCATACTTTTATTGTTAAAATAGCATTAAAGTATCTATGAGCTGTTTATTGATGTCCAGTTTTTTGTCCATGTATTAATCAGCAAGCCACGTCAAATAAATCCCGATGAACCTACCAATATATAGTGTTTTGATCGTACTCTGCCTAGTTTTGGGCGCATGCGGTAACTCTCGGCCGAATAATCCGTATGGAAAAAGCGACGTGGGCCGGATGGTGTTATACAGCTCATTTTCGGAGCGGCCCAAACATTTAGATCCCGCAATCGCTTACAGCTCCAATGAGTACACCTTTGTCTCGCAGATTTATGAACCGCCGTTCCAATACCATTATTTAAAACGGCCTTATCAATTGACCCCGTTAACGGCAAGCAAAATGCCCGACGTGAATTATCTGGATCAGCAAGGCAAACGTTTGCAACCCTCGCCGGCTGACAATGAAATTGCCTATACCGATTATATTATCGACATTCAGCCGAATATCCGCTACCAACCTCATCCTGCATTAGCAAAAAATCGGCAAGGCGGCTATCGCTATCATCAATTGGATGGAAAGCAGATTCAACGGCTGGCAATGTTAAACGATTTTGCCGACACCGGCTCGCGTGAATTGACTGCCGATGATTATGTTTACCAGATCAAACGCTTGGCGCATCCTAAGCTGCAATCGCCTATTGCTGAAATCATGAAAAACTACATTGTCGGTTTTAACGAATTTTCTAGGCAAGTCAGTGATAAACCCAAGGCCGCCATTAACGGCCTAAGCATGACAGGCGTGCAAGCCATCAACCGTTATCAATACCGCATCCGTATCAAAGGCAAATATCCGCAATTTATCTACTGGCTGGCCATGCCGTTTTTCTCGCCGATGCCGTGGGAAGCGGATGTTTTTTATGGGCAATCGGGTTTAAGCGATAAAAACATCACGTTGGACTGGTATCCGATTGGCACAGGCGCGTATTTATTAGCTGAAAACAATCCCAACCGGCGCATGACCTTATTGAAAAACCCCAACTTTCATAAAGAAACTTATCCTGTCGAAGGTGAAGCGGACGACCAAGCCAAGGGTTTACTGGCAGATGCCGGAAAACCTTTGCCGTTTATCGATAAGGTGGTGTTCACGCTGGAAAAAGAAACCATCCCGTATTGGACTAAATTTTTACAAGGCTATTACGATGCTTCGGGTATTGCCTCTGACAGCTTCGATCAGGCGATACAATTTACCGGCAGTGGCGGTGTTGCATTAACCGATACCATGCGAGAAAAGGGCATGCAATTGCAAACAGCGGTGGAAACTTCCAATTTCTATATGGGCTTTAACATGCTTGATGCCACGGTAGGCGGCGACAGCGATGCCGCCAGAAAGCTGCGGCAAGCGCTGTCAATCGCCGTAGATTATGAAGAATTCATCTCCATTTTCAGGAACGGGCGCGGACTTGCCGCGCAAGGCGTCATACCACCGGGCATTTTTGGTTATGCTGACGGTAAGGAAGGCATCAATCCCATCGTGTATGAAGAGGTAAACGGCAAGGTGCAACGTAAAAACATTGCTGTGGCGCAGCAACTGATGGCGGAAGCGGGCTACCGCAATGGCATCGACCCCAAGACCAAAGAACCGCTGATTTTGTATTTTGACACCATGTCAGCGAGCATTGATGACCGCCCGATGATGAACTGGTATCGCAAACAATTCGAAAAGCTGGGCATCACCCTAGTCATCCGCGCCACCGACTACAACCGTTTTCAGGAAAAAATGCGCTTGGGTAATGCCCAGATCTTTGTTTGGGGCTGGAATGCAGACTACCCCGACCCTGAAAATTTCTTTTTCCTGCTCTATGGCGGAAATTCAAAAGTAAAACATGGCGGCGAAAATGCAACCAATTACCAAAACCCTGTGGTTGACCAATTGTTTGAACGCATGCGCAACATCGACAACACACCCGAACGATATACCATTATCCAACGCCTACAGGCACAAATCCGCTTCGATGCGCCATGGATTTTTGGTTTTCACCCCAAGACGTTCTCGCTTTATCACCGCTGGTATAAAAACATCAAACCCAATTTAATGGCAAATAACCAGCTTAAATACACCCGCATCGACACCGTAGAACGCGAGAAAAAACGCGCATTATGGAACCGGCCCGTGCTTTGGCCGCTGGCGCTGGCTGGTATGGTTACAGCAATGATGCTAATGCCCGCGATTAGGGCTGTCCAGCGGGTACGGGTAGGATCGAAACGACCTGAGATCCCGGGCAAAGGGCAAGCTTCTGTATAACACCGCTTAGGTCAGGCAGGATAGGCGGCATACCTTAGAGTTAGCCAGGATTGTTATTTGCTTGAAATACAGTGTCATTAATCACTAATGGCGTGATTTCTATAGACCCGGTCCCCGCTTTTTGAATGCCAAGTTCCTTTGCGGCAGCGTAAGATAAATCGATGACGCGGTTACCGTGAAACGGGCCCCGGTCGTTAATACGGACAATGACGCTACGTTTGTTTTTTAGGTTGGTGACTTCAACATACGATGATAGCGGTAGTGAATTGTGCGCGGCGGTCATCGCATACATATCGTAGCGTTCGCCGTTGGCAGTCCGTCTCCCTTGGAATTCATGGCCATACCATGAAGCAGTGCCATGCTTGCCGTCATGATGGCGCGCTATATGATGGGAGGGTCTTGAATGATGTCTGGCGTGATGCCGGGATGTGCTGATGTGGCGTTTATGGGCTTTCGCCGTGGTGTGTTTGGAGTGGTTATGTTTTGCAGCAGCTCCAGCGGTTTGTATCGGGTTTGAAAAATAACTGCATAGGACAATAAGCGAGATTGTTGATATGAGTTTATTCATGGGAAAGCCCCCTTTTGATTTAAAACTTTATTAAAAGCCATTTTATTAAAAACACTCTGGCTCAATTGATAAACAGCCATGGCATATAAAGGACTGTGGTTATAACGGGTAAGGCAATAAAAATTGTCCAAAACCACCCAGAGTTCTTCGCCTTCTTGCTGTTCTAAGGCAAGAATTTTTACTTTTGTATCTAAAGCCAAGGGCCCAGATATTTTTAAGTTGAGTGATTCTAACTCAGCGAGTCTTAAATCCGGCTTAAGGTTGCCATTCAGTGCAGTTTTGTATTTTTCTCCTGTTGCCTGTGCAGGCAACGCAATCGCCTGTCCTGTCTGCCAGTGGTGTTTTACAAAATAATTGGCGATACTGGCAATGACATCGGCATGGTTATGCCAAATGTCGCGGCGACCGTCATTGTCAAAATCAGCGGCATAGCGCCTAAAACTGCTGGGCATAAATTGCGGCATGCCCATCGCCCCTGCATAAGAACCTGTAATCTCAAGAGGATTAATGTGTTCATCACGGCATAGCAGCAGATAATCCTCCAGCTCATTCAGGAAAAAAGCGCTGCGTGGCGGATAGCCGAAAGCCAGTGTGTATAATGCGTCTATCACACGATGTTTGCCGGTATGTTGCCCGAAGCGCGTTTCGACGCCGATGATGGCGACAATGATTTCGGCTGGCACACCATATCGCCGTTGTGCATCCGCTAAGGTTTTGGCGTTTTCGTGCCAGAATTTAACACCGTCATTGATACGGGCTTCAGTCATGAAAATCTTGCGGTAACGGTACCAGGGCAGGGCTTCTGCCGGTGCCGTCATTTTTTTGATAATTTCATCTTTTATAGCAACGGATTCAAACAATCCATCCAGCCCTGATTTATCAAACTGATGGGCATCAACCATTTTTTTGATGAACTTATGGATCGGTTGCTCAGATTGCGTAATGGGAGTTGCACAAGAACTGAGGATTAAGCCTGCGCAAGCCAGTAAAATAGGTGCGGTGATATTTATTAGTTTCATCTAAACACTTCTTCGGTCTGCCCCCCCTTCAGGGCATAAGTATCTACACATCTTTGATTAGTTCTTGTAAAACAAATAGTTAGCATATTTGACGAAAAGTGGCAATTTCATAAAAATCAAATGGTTGCAAAACTTGTGTAGATACTCATGCTT
>JAUYEP010000055.1 GCA_030689765.1 Methylovulum sp. | reverse complement strand
ACAGTTTCTGGGTTTGGTTCGGGCTTCCGTTACAAACTTGCAGCTTGGGTGTGTTTTTTGCGGGCATCGGCTAGTTCGGTGGTGTCGCACAGTCGGATGCGTTTGCGTCATGCGCGGGGGAAACTTGGGTTGCGATTATGTGACTTGGGTTTGCCGCGCATGATGCAAGCCGCGAGTTCGGTGTTTAGTTAGCGCACGGTGCATGGTCTGGCTTTTTTGTCCGTGCCGGTTTGAGCTTCGGTGCGCTACCCTGCCTAACATGCCGGTCAAAGGGACGCGCCGACCTGTGGCGGTTTTGATGTTTTGTTATTTTTCAAGGTTCAGTGGCTTCGTTAATCTTCTGTAATCGGCACGCCCCTTACCTTTACGTTAGGCACACTCTTGTCTCACTATCATCCTATTATCCGCAACGAAAGCATGGTAGTTTTTCTGCGCTAAAGCCGACTGCACGATTGGTGTAAACGGTAGCAAATCTTTTACGATCTTGGTGTATGTCTCAAAATCTACGCCGTAACGCTCGTAAAGTATCTCGTCAGTAGTGCCATCATTAATAGCCTGCCCTGCTTCTTCCTCGCTCTTGCAGCAAGCAGCGCAAGCCAATTCTTCTATTTCCCATTCAATGCTCATTTTATGGACTCCATCGGCCTAACAAGTCAGTCAAACAGACCCGCGCCCGTTGGCGCTAACAAGGTCTGTCATTGGTTAAAGTTCAGTGTTTTTCCGTAGTCCGTCACGGGCGCTGGCTGCTTACTGTTGCGTTAGGCACATCAGGGCAAGCGCATATAAAATTTTAGCCTTTAAAATCAATTGGATAAAATCACAAAAAAGCCTAAATAAATTTACTTTTAAATGTAACTGATTGATTGTCTGTTAATTTAAAAAGTCAAATGCGTTTGCCCTGATTCAGCTCCCCCTCTTTGAAAAAGAGGGGTTAGGGGAGATTTTATTAGATACGCCCCCTCGCGTTGCTCTCCCCCTCGATCCCCTTTATGCCCTTGGGTGCTTTTTCAAAGGGGGAAGTGAATACTTACCCCACAGACAGGATTAGTGGCTTACGTCAACTTTTGCGCCTTTAGCTTGACCGATTTCAGCCAGGGTTTCGCTGAACCAAGGCGTATCCAAATCGAAAGGTTTGCCGCCTTTGATGCGCGGGAATTCAATCGCACGCAAAACGCCACCCTTATCTTCATCATGCCCCATGACGCCGGATTCACGACGCATCGCACATTCAACAGCAAGATCGGCACATGACTTGATCAAACGAATGTCTTCAATATTCGCGGCGGATGCGCGGGCAAAATAACCTGATTTTTGCACCAGCGTTTTTTCCGCACCAACCATTGCGGCAAATTGTTCGCCGAACCATTTACCAGGATTGATGGCATCGAGTTTAATGTGACCGAACGCATCGCGCGGCACGTCTTCGCCTTTTGCCTGCATCTGGGCAACTATCGCCTCTACACCGGCGCCTTCAGAAACAAAAATGTTCACGCAATCGACCGTATCCATAACGGTACGCAAGCGCGCAGCTTCTGCGGCGAGGTCAATGGCCATTTCCGGTACGAAAACGGCATGGACTTCAAACGCTTTGCGATCCAGGCCAAGCGCCGGCAACCACTCGGCGCGGTCGAGCATTTTACGGTATTCCAATGCCGTCGCAGCAGTCAACCAGCCGCAGTTACGCCCCATGACTTCGTGAATAATCAACATGCGCGGGTTGGCGTTGTTTTCTGCAACCACATTCCAGAAATAACGTGCGCCTTGTTCAGCGGCTGTCCACGCGCCCAATGACTGCTTGATAGGATAAACATCGTTATCAACGGTTTTAGGCAAACCAATAACAGTCAAACCATAGTTGTTTTTTGCGAGGAATGCCGCCAAGTCGGCAGCGGCAGTATTGGTGTCATCACCGCCAATGGTGTGCAAAATATCTACGCCGTCTTTAATCAATTGGTCGGCGGCGACTTTTTGTGGATCTTGGCCTTCTTCGACAAGACCACGCTTGACACAGTCGCTGACGTTGGTCAGCTTGACACGGCTATTGCCGATTGGGGAGCCACCGAAGCGGTGCAAACGCCCTGCCTTTTCCCGGATTTCAGGGGTTACAGCATAAGAGTCACCGAGTAAAAGGCCTTTATAACCGCTACGGTAGCAAATGATTTCAATGGTAGGGTCAATTTCGGTATAACGCTCGATGAGGCTGCCGATGGCAGAACTTAAGCAGGGAGCCAGTCCGCCCGCAGTGAGGATAGCGACTTTTTTAGGTTTGTTCATAAGAGTTTTAATAAAAGTGGGATTGTTTGGATTAATTTTCAGGACACCGGCATCGTCACACCCAAAACACCATTAGTGCAGCCCCATTCCGGCATCCAAAATATCATGCTTGCATAAAAAACCGGCAGTTAAGGGTTGGACTTTGGGAATCCGACAGGATGGGATTTTACCATAAGGCCAATGAATTTCTCCATGCCCCTGGAAAGCGGAACCCTGAGGAGTTAACCTAGTCCGCAAAAAATAAACCGCCACAGATTCACAGCACAACCAAATATAATCTGTGAATTTGTGGCGGCATTTATTGCAGGTTACGGATTTTTATTTATGAAAGCGGGGTACGCCCTTGATGTCCGCTTTTTGTATATTCAAATACTGCAAACCAATAAGCGTCCCCGTGTCGGCAAGCTCATCCACCCAGATAACTTTAACTTCACCTTTTAACCCGAGCCGGTTAAATTCAACTTTCGCTATAGCCCCCTCTGCAACGGTAATGCTTTCTGCAAGCCGAATCATTAGGCCTTGGACTGAAGCATTGATGGAGACAAACTCATAAATCGCCCCATTTAATAAAATTCGGCCGATATCGGATAGATATTTCCGATAGGCTTTCCGTTGATACTGCCAACTATCGACATAATAAGCGAGGCTCTTGAATTCCAGCGCCAGCACAATATGATCACTTTCCGCCGTGTCAACCCTGACAATTTCGGCTTCGCCTGCAATCTCCAATTCAGGGACGTACAGGTCGATGGTGACCGATGCCGATATGACATTAAAAATATGTTTAATATCATCGCCGTACAGATTTTCGTTTAGCCTAACCAGTGCGCCGGTTATTGAAAGGTTTTGGACGGTAACCTCTTGCTCCTTTTCATCCATATAAATCAAACCGTGCAACTTCAAGTTTTTTCGGTAAAGCCGTGGTGGCGTTGAATTCATTTTTAACTCCTCATTGATAACTCTACACATCTTGCCAAAAATAAGCACGATACTATAGTTTGTTGTTAATATTAACTTTTGCTTCCCGTTTATATTTGGCTAAGAAATAGTATACCCCTTCCGCAAACATGAAAAAGCTGCTGATATTTTCTTTATTTGCCTTAACCGCTTGTGCCACGATGCCGCCTCAAAATAGCGATGACCTATGCGCTACGTTTACCGAGAAAGACGAATGGTACGATGAGGCACGCAAATCCTATCAAAAATGGGGTGTGCCTGTACCCGTGCTGATGGCAATCATGCACCAGGAGTCGCATTTTGTCGCCGACGCACAACCACCCCGCCCCTGGATTTTAGGCATTATTCCCTGGTTCAGGGATAGCAGCGCTTATGGCTATGCGCAAGCCAAAGATGAAACCTGGGATGATTATCAGGACAGCGCCGGTGGCTCGTGGGCAGATCGCGCCGAATTTGCCGATTCGGCAGACTTCATCGGTTGGTACTGTCACATCAGCCACACTAAACTGCATATCGCCAAAGGCGATGCAAAAAACTTATACCTCGCCTATCACGAAGGGCATAGCGGTTATCAGCGCAAAACCTACCTAAGGAAAGCCTGGTTACGCCGCATAGCAGATAAGGTGGCCGGCAAGGCAATACAATTTCAAAAACAATTGTACCAATGCAAAATGAGGACAGGCTAAAACAGATTTTTTGATAGACTATCCTTTCTTACATGACACAAAAAGGGGAAATCATGAGAAAAACTCAAACTCAAGTCCTTTCAATTATTGTTGCTGCACTTATAGGAATTACAATGTTTTCAATGGCTAATGCCACTACACCCGAAGAAAATAAAGCCGCAGGCATCGCTTTCCTGGCTGCAAATGCTAAAAAGGACAATATCGTAACGACGGCAAGCGGTTTGCAATATGAAATAATAACACCTGGCACGGGTAATAAATCACCCTCTGCAACGGATAGCGTCACCGTGCATTACAAAGGCACAACCCTTGACGGTGAAGAATTTGACAGCTCTTACGGCAGAGGGGAACCCGCCACATTTCCACTAAACCGCGTGATCCCTGGTTGGACTGAGGGTGTTCAGTTAATGAAAGAAGGCGCCAAATACCGCTTTTATATCCCTTCCGGGCTTGCTTATGGCGAGTATGGCGCAGGCCGTTCGATTGGCCCGAATGCCGCGTTGATTTTTGATGTTGAGCTGCTCAAAATCCAGTAGCCCATCTGCATCCATCCGGACGTGTGGATACGGCATTCCGTATGCGTACAACCCAAAGCCTTGTCCTGCACAAGGCTTTTTATTTTAGTTTATGCCCACTTATTCATTATTTGCCAGTACGCCCAAGGCGATGGAAAGCCTTCTTGCCGAAGAACTCCAGTCGCTGGGCGTCAATAACAACAAACCGACGATAGCCGGTGTCGCTTTCCAGGGTGATCTGGAAACCGCTTACCGCGCTTGCTTGTGGTCACGCACAGCCAACCGGATTTTGCTGGTTTTGGGCGAGTTTACAGTTAAAGATCAGCAAGACCTTTATAACGGTGTGCAAAAAATCAACTGGTTTGAACACATCAACCCCGAAGGCAGCTTTGCCGTCACTTTCAGTGCAAAAAACTCAACAGCGATCAACAATACCCACTTTGGCGCATTAAAAGTTAAAGACGCGATTGTCGATCAGATGCGCGCACGTTTTAACACCCGCCCCAGTATTGACACCGGGCAGCCCAATATCCGCGTTAATGTGTACCTCTCTGGTGAAACCGCCCAACTCAGCCTGGATTTATCCGGAGTAAGCCTACACCGGCGCGGGTATCGCGACATCAACATTAAAGCGCCTATCAAGGAAAACCTGGCGGCAGCGATGTTATTGCGTAGCGGCTGGCCGAAAATTGCAGCCCTTGGCGGCGCATTGATCGATCCGATGTGCGGCTCCGGGACACTGCTATTGGAAGGCGCGATGATAGCGGCGGATTATGCGCCTGGGTTGCTGCGTGATTATTTTGGATTTATTGGCTGGAAACAGCACGATGCCGGATGTTGGAAAAAATTACGTGCCGAAGCAGAACAACGGAAAAAAATCGGCTTGACCAAGCTACCGGTTATCGTAGGCTTTGATCAAGACCGCCAAACCATCAATGCCGCGCTGGCCCATATCGCCAATGCCGGATTACAAAACAAAATTCATGTCGAACGCCGCGATATTGAAGGTGCCGCACCTGCTGAAAGCTGGAAGCCAGGCTTGATAATCTGCAACCCGCCTTACGGCGAACGCCTGGGCGATACTGAAGACACCGCCGAGCTGTATAAAAAATTCGGTGCAGCATTGAAAGCGCATTTTATCGGTTGGAAAGCGGGACTGATTATCAGCGACCCTGAACTGGGTTTTCGTTTAGGCATACGCTCTCAAAAACCGGTCACGCTGTTCAATGGTGCGCTGGAATGTAAATTATTGCGCCTGGACATTGATGAAAACGCTTTTTTTATTCCGAAAGCGAGAACCACTGAAGAACGCTTGCACAATGTGCTGGAAATCAACCGGCAGGCAAGCGGTCATCCTTCCCCCCTTTGGAAAGGGGGGGATGAAGACACGGCGGTAAGCAAGGGGCATGAGGCAGGCGCGGTGGACTTTGCAAACCGCCTCAAAAAAAATTTGAAAAAACTGTCCAAGTGGGCAAAACAACGGCACATCCATTGTTATCGTGTCTACGATGCTGATTTACCTGAATATTCCGTTGCCGTGGACATTTATCAGGGCGAGCATACCTGGGTTAATGTGCAGGAATACGAGCCACCCAAAACCATCGACCAACACAAGGCCGACCAGCGGCTAGCCGCATTGTTGACCGAACTGCCCAAAGTCCTCAATATTAGTGGCGAGCACGTTTTTTTAAAAATACGCCGCAAACAACGCAGCACCGACCAGTATGAAAAATTCGGTGAGACCGGCCGGTTCCATTGCATTGAAGAAAACGGTTGCCGGTTATTGGTCAATTTTGAAGATTACCTCGATACCGGCTTATTTCTGGATCACCGCCCGATACGCCTGATGATCCAGCAACAAGCCAAAGACAAGCGGTTTTTGAACCTGTTTGCTTACACCGGCAGCGCGACGGTACATGCCGCCGTGGGCGGCGCCAAATCGACCACAACCGTGGATATGTCCAATACCTATATCAGCTGGGCGAAAAACAACATGGCGCTCAATAAAACATTCGGGCAACATGATTATATCCAAGCCGATTGTCTGGAATGGCTAGCCCAGGAAGCCGGAAACCCGCATAGCAAACACTATGAACTGATTTTTCTGGATCCGCCCACGTTCTCCAACTCCAAGCGCATGGACGATGTGTTTGACATACAAAACGACCACGTCCAGCTCATTCAACAAACCGTTAAATTGCTCGCGCCAAGGGGTGTTTTGTATTTTTCAACTAATTTCAGACGGTTTAAAATCGACACTGAGGCATTACAAGGCTTATACGTAGAAGATATTACTGCGGAGACCATCCCTGAAGACTTTGCCCGCAACCCCAAAATCCATTATTGCTGGAGAATAATAAAAGATGCGTAGAGTTAAAATCCTGATATCCGGTCGTGTTCAGGGCGTTTATTTCCGCCTGTTCACACAGAATAAAGCTAAGCATTTTGCGGTACGCGGCAACGTCAGGAACCTGCCGGATGGCCGCGTTGAAATCATTGCCGAAGCGGAACAGGTGGCGATTGAAAAATTTATCAAATGGTGTCACCGGGGGCCGGTGACGGCGCGGGTGGATCATGTTGAAATTATCGAGCTGCCGGTTGACGAGGCATTAACGGGTTTTGAAATTAAATGACCCACGTTAGAACCAATCCGTCCTATCGACCAGTTCCCAAGCTCCAGGGACTGTGAAAGTGTTCAAAATACAGCTGATAACCACGAAGGACACGAAGAACACGAAGTTTTTATATATTGATTG
>JAUYEP010000054.1 GCA_030689765.1 Methylovulum sp. | reverse complement strand
CAATCAATCAGTTACATTTAAAAGTCAATTTATTTAGGCTTTTTTGTGATTTTATCCAATTGATTTTAAAGGCTAAAATTTTATATGCGCTTGCCCTGCCTAGCGACTGAAAAAATACCGCAGTATGAGAAATTGGTTGATGAACTGGCAGAGATAATCGCCTACATGACCGCCGTCGATAAACTTACACATGGGGGTATTTTTAAACTTGGTGCAAAATTCATCGTGCCTGCACCGAAGGATTTAAACCGGACTGAATATTTTTTCGACACCAAGCCTAATATCGGCGTTTATGCGGCACAGGACACCTTGAAGGAAAAAGTCCGTGCTTATGAGTTGTCTTTGAATATTGATTATTGATTAAGAATTTAATCACATTGTAAAAACAAAGGTTAAGCAATGGCGCAGCCAACCAACGGATTTAAGAAGGGGCAAAGCGGAAATCCTAAAGGCCGCCCCAAGTGCCAAACATCGGTGACGGTCTATAGGACAATCATATCTGATGCTGTACCGGATATTATCGCCACACTGGTGGACTTAGCCAAAGCTGGCGATGTTGCAGCGGCAAAGGTATTACTGGAGCGGGCATGTCCTGCATTGAAGCCACAAGCCACGCCGGCAAGCATCCCCATTGCCGGAACGCTGGCACAACAGGGCGATGAAATCATCCGTGCCACGATGACGGGCAGCATACCGCCGGATGTTGGGGCGCAACTAATCACTGCCTTGGCTAACCACTCTAAGCTTGTTGAGATTGACGAACTGACTAGGCGTATTGAAGCGCTGGAGTTAAAAAAATGAACCTTAAAAACCGATTGATTCAGTTAGAAAGCCGCTGTGTTGGGTTGATACCTTTATACATTTTTAAATTGGATGGTGAATTGTCAGAAAAACAGCAAGCGCAGATTAGTAAAGCCGAAGCGGAAGGCAGAGAGGTGAAGGTTATTCAATTTGTTGTGGTTAAATAAAACCAAAGGCCGGTTAAATCCGGTTTTTTTGTGCCTGAAACTGTTATCAAGCTGTGCGTAAGCTGTGTGTTGCTTGGCTTTGCCTTGGCACGGATAACTTACCCACATTCTAGCCCCACATTTACCCCCATATTTTTAAACACCTTTAGCGCATGAACCGCTTAACCTTGGCGGTGTTATCAACACAAAACGGCGCGGCTAATAACAATAATCTTTTAAGAAATATTTCTTTAATATTATCGGCAAGTGTCGCGGTAAAAAGTAAATTGAGTTTTCACCATTATTCACTAAATATCGGGTAGTGGGTTAAATCTGTTATTGTCCATAAGCAGGCAGTCCGGTTTAGGGATAACATCCCTTTTCAAAGTCACAGATTTAACCCACTACCCGCTCACTGTATCCCGACAGCAAGGGGTTTCAAACCGACTGGGCCAATCCCGACAGCCGCAGCGATTTACTGCGCGAACTCACCGAACGCGGCATCAGCTTTGAAGAGCTGGCCGCTTCCTCTGAATTACCCGATGCCGATCCCTTCGATTTGCTCTGCCATCTGGCCTGGAACGCGCCTTTGCTGACCCGCCGCCAACGTGCCGAACAAGCCCGCAAATCGGCTCAAAATCTGTTCAGCCAGCACAGCGAAACAGCCAGGGAAATCCTCTCGTTGATGCTGGACAAATACATCGAGCGCGGCATTATTCAATTCAATGCCTTATCCGAATTAATGAAAGTACAGCCTTTCGAACAATACGGTACGCCCACAGAAATCGCCAATCGCCATTTTGGCGGCATTCAGGGTTTGAAATCCGCCGTGTCGCATACCAGTCCGCTATCTATCAATAAGCTATTAACCCTGAATGTTAAAACCTAAAAAGTCCAAACCCACGTTAACGACAGCCCAGCAACTTTCCGCCCTCATCAAATCCGCCCGCGACATCTTGCGCAAAGACAAAGGACTGAATGGCGATGTTGACCGTCTGCCGCTACTTACCTGGGTTGATGTTCCTCAAATTCCTCGACGACCTGGAAAGCGTCCATGAACAAGAGGCCGAACTGGATACCAAAACTTATCAGCCGATTGTCGAATCGCCCTACCGTTGGCGGGATTGGGCGGCACGGGAAGACGGCGTCACTGGCGAAGAATTGCTCGCCTTCATCAACCAGGACGAAACCATACGCCCCGACGGCCAACGCGGCAAAGGCTTGTTTGCCTATTTGCGTGGTCTGGCGGGCGAAGGCGAAAAAGGCAGCCAGCGCGAAGTGGTGGCCAACGTTTTTAAAGGCGTGCAGAACCGCATGGCCAGCGGCTTCTTGCTGCGCGACATCATCAACAAGATCAATGGCATTCATTTCAATAGCAGCGAGGATATTCATACCCTCTCGCATCTTTATGAATCCATGCTGCGGGAAATGCGCGATGCCGCCGGTGATTCCGGCGAGTTTTATACTCCGCGCCCCGTGGTGCGCTTTATGGTGCAGGTGTCCGATCCCAAACTCGGTGAAACCCTGCTTGATCCGGCGTGCGGCACGGGCGGCTTTCTGGTCGAAGCCTATGACCATTTATTGCAGAAAGTCACTACGCCTGACGACCGCCGTATACTTCAGCGCGAAACCCTGAGCGGTCAGGAAGCCAAACCCCTGCCCTATATGCATAAGTATCTACACAACTTTAATTGATTTTAAAACAATGTGTTATATGACATTCCTTGCAGATAATTGCTATATTTTTAGGTTGTTCTATCACGAAATCTGGCTTGAAACAGCAG
>JAUYEP010000052.1 GCA_030689765.1 Methylovulum sp. | reverse complement strand
TTCATCACCGGTATTGAGGTAAGCATGATGGTCTTGCGGTATTTTCAAACTTATCCGGTATTGTGCAGGCCATTGCCCTGGGTTTAATGCCGTCATGCTTAAGTCAGCTTTGGGGATATTGGCGGCTGCGATGACAATGTTTAGCATCCAGAGCATAATAATTAAGCTGATTTTTTTCATCGAAATACCTTGCTGGTCTGAAACCTCCCCCTTCAGGGGGATTTCTGTATTTGACAACGATGCGCCGGCATCGTTATCCTTTGCGGTAACCCCCCCGTTCACGGGAGGGGCAATCCATCGGCCTCTATCTGTCGGTGGCTTTGTCATCCGATAGATGAGGTCGGCTGTGGATTGAAACATAATGTTGACTCCTTCAGGCCGGATGTGTATCCGGCCTCTCAAAATTTTAAATTGAACGATGCCGTTACCAAATAATAACTAAAATCGGCAAAACTGCCTACATTATTGCCGCCCAGTTGGTAACCGGCGCTATGGTCGTAATATTCAAAACCGGCCTGGAATTTCAGCTGCCCCAATGGCTTAATATCGGTGATTTCCTTAGCTAATTTAATTCCGCCAGAAATCGCGCCAAAACCGGCCAAACGATAATCGCTGGAATAAACTGTTGCTTTAAGGTTGTTGCCAACCGCCTGATAAAAATCGGCCCTGTCCTGTGAGTAATAGCGAAACCTTGGAATCAACTGCCAACCATTGCCTATGGGTTGATGCCAGCCCAATTCTGCGGTGTGCGCATTAACGCCCCAATCGTCGGTGTTAAAGCGGTAATCGACATGCAGCGCCGCGTCATTGAGTTGACCAAAATGGCGTATGTATTGCGTCAACCATGCCCACTGAAATTTTTCCTCTGGGCGTTTATCAGGCTTAATGGTATTGGCGTATAAAGTGCCGCCAAAGAGCAATGGCCCGTCAGGGTCGTAAAAGGCCACGACTTTATAGGGATCGGATAGGTATCCCGTGCTGTAGGAAAAGGTCATGTTGCTTTGCAGCAAGGAGTCCTTGTCAATAATTTGCGATACGCCCAGCAAATATTGCTGGCTGGTTTTACTGCGTTTAAAGCCAACGGGATTAGAATTCCATGGCGACGGCGAGGGCTCAACGTCATCAAAAGCGACGGATGCGCCATAATTCAGCGTGGTCAGTTTTTTATTCAAGTCCAGGCTTAGATTGGTGTTGAAATGGCGTGACGTGTAATCATGTTCCCGTGAAAACCCGCCGCCGACATTAAGCGATGCAGCATCAAAGAAATACGTCAATCCTGAGCTGACCGCATCCCGCTGCTCGCAAATTGACGCGCCGCATTCGGATGTCGGCGACGCACCGCTCAAGATTTGTTTTACCGTGCCGTTGGCATTTTTTTGGTTATAAACGGGTGATGCGCCGGCAATGGTGTCGCGTACCAGATTGACCGATGCGGTCAAAGATTTACCTATCGGTGTTGATAACGCGCCTTCAAAAATATCCACATTGATGCGTTGATTGCTTTCAGAATAATTGCCGTATTGAAAGTCTGCGTTATAGCTCTCTTCAACGCGGCCAGCTGTCGCATCCTGCATTAAGCCGGGTAATGCCATCGCCGCAAGGCTTAAACAGGCAACAACAGCGGATTTTTCAGTATTTTTTAAAGGTTTCATGGGATTTAGTGGGTAGTCTCGTCAGAATCAGCATAGCCATTAATTGCAGCCACAGCCGCCGCCACTACCGCCATAGCCTCCCGAAGCGGCTTCTTTACTGAAAGCCGTATGTTGACGCAAGCTGAACTCGAGTGCATCAGGGGTTAGCGCCATTTGCGAAAGCGCCAGATTGCCGCGTTGTCTGGGCAAGACCTCAGTACAAGCGGCAGTTGCTAGTGCCAGTGCGACGATCAGGACAGGTTTTAATGTGTTCATAACGGCTGTGTTGCGGCTAATAATCCAGTGATTTTTTGTTCCAGCCCAGTAACATCGTCGCTGCTGAAGCCATGATGAATATGCTGGACTACGCCGTGTTTGTCGATGATAAAAGAGGTCGGCATTGATTCCACGACGTAACGGTCTGCCCACTCGCCTTTGCTGTCGCGTAAAACAGTAAAGTTGACTGGGATTTCCTTAAGAAATTGTTCGGCTTTGGTTTTATCTTCATCCAAATTAACCGCAACTACCTCAAAACCCCGTGCATTCAGTTTCTTGTGCAATGCGTTTAACAACGGAAAAGAGGTGCGGCAAGGCGCACACCAGGACGCCCAAAAATCCAGATAAATCACTTTGCCGGACAATGCTTTTAAGGCGACCGGTTGATCTTGCTGCAAAGTAGGAAGGGTAAACTGCGGGGCAGGTTCGCCGATTTCTGTCGCATTTACATTAAAAGCGTAAGTTACGGCTAATACCAGCGTGGGGATTTTTATATATTTCATGGTTCATTTCGGGTTAATAGTAAAACGATATTAGCGAGAAATGCAGGAACCATGCCACTAACAAGACGGCGGGTTTTAATGGAGGTGTTTATAATTAACGTGTTGTTATTATTGATATTGTTATTTGTTATTGCCGGTATGCAGCAGGGGAGTCAAGGGGCTGTCATGCAATTTTCGTAGGTTGCTACGGTAATGGATGGACAATTATTGCGGGGTTTTTATTGCCGCCAGAATAAGCGGTTTAGGGGATTTGGAATGATCCGATACTGGCATCAGTTAAAAATCCCTTCGATGAGTGTCACCGAAGGGATTTTTTATTTATTTTCCAGCTTTTTGAGCTTCAGTAACGTCGTTTCTGGTTTTTCTTTTTTCTAAGTTAGCAAACGTTTCTGCTTGCAATTGTGCAACTGCGCCACTTTTTAAGTGGTCGGATTTTTCTCCTTTCAGGAACATGACGACAACAATCATAAAAACGATGCAGCCACCGACGATAAGCCATAAGTTGTCTTTTTCTTTTACTTCAGTATTCATTTTTAAATCCTCAGTGTTTATATTAATTTGATTTTGATGCAACTCAAAAATAAAAATTGGTGAGTTGGTTGCTTGATGGAGCTAAAACAACGGTGTAGTTTTTATCATGAGAAACAATGTTAGGTCAAGCATTCATCATGAGAAAATATGTTAGCCTGACAAAAATAGCTTCTATTGTCAGTTACTTAACGGATTTTATAATTCTTTTATCATTACTTAAAACGTTAGAAAAATCTTCTTTTAAGTTGATAGGGCAATAATAGGTGCATTTTTCAGTTCAACGGGCTGACTGGTTGCAGTATTGCTCAACGGGCGTGGTTGCGGTCAGTTTGAAAACAACCTGCACACGCGCATCAAGATGGCAAGGCAGGATATAGCCGATTGCGCCGGGGGTGCTGGTGACAAAACGCAGCATCGCTTCTTCCGAGGCGACGACATAAGGTGGGGTGATGCCCTGAAAATACTGTTCGTTCCAATAGACTTCCAGCGCTTCGGGGCGTTTTTTAAAAAGACTTAGCGAAAAAGCCTGTCTTAACGGATGTTCCGGGCTTAAATTAAGGGGAATCCAGCGTGTGCCGGAGTCGTTGAGCAAGGTTTTTCTAAGAAAGACATTTTCCAGTCGTTTTATGCTCATCTCTTTAAGCGTTGTTTGAGGCTGTGTTATTACTAAAATTTCATCCGCACAGACATTAGCTAACGATAGCGATAGTGCAATGACCACTAGCGGCTTTAATAAACGCACGGTCATAATCAAAAAAACATGGCAATCGATGTGAAAAACCCGCTCGGGGCAACAAACTGGTTTTGGTCGCCGAACAGATATTCCGCTTTAATCACCAACGGCGTAAAGGGCCGCCACGCTAAAGCCGCTACGCCAATGTGGGTGTTAGTGGGTATATACCGGTGCTTGCCGTTGACGAATTCATAACGCCCTATCGCAAAAAAATGTTCAGATAAAGGAATGACACCTTGAAGGTACAAGCCTTTTTCTTCCCCTTGGTTATCGTCGGCGTAGCGGTATATCGATTCCATTTCAATTTCATAACCGTCTTTTTTCCAAAGCAAGTCCACACCAAACAGGTCGTTTCGGGTTTTGTGGGTGACCGTTATATTTTTATAGTTGATAAACGAAGCGCCTATTTGTAGTTGTTCAGAAACGTCAAAATTGATTCGGCCGCCGACGGCATTTTCAAAACCGAGCTGGTTGTCCAGCACGTCAAGCTCTTCTGAATTATCGGCATAAGCGGAGATTTCCAGATTATGATCACTGACATCAAACTTTTGGATTAGCATCAAACCGCTGGCATGAGAGGTAAACAGCCGTCTTTCTGTCACTAAAGGACGGGTTGTTGTCCAGATTAAAGGCGCGGCATAGGTTACATTCCAGCGGCCGACCGGGGTTAAAAATTTACCGATACGTAAGGTAGTGGATTCCGTGGCCAGTAAATCGACATAAAGGCGTTCTGCGCGTATGGAGTTTTCTAACGTATCTATGCCCTCGGTGGAAAGCCAGTCATTCACGTCGATTTCAGAAAAAAAACGTACCCGCTGATGAGGCGACCAGGTAATAAAAAAACCGATTTCATCGAGCGATGTTTTGTTTTTCAGTAACTCAGGTTGCAGGTAAGAGGCATTCAAGTACCCGCCCAGGTTCAAATTGGCAGCCGGCCAACTGATTCCGCGTCCCCATTGGTATGATAGTGGCATACTATCGTCCTGGGCATTGGCAAAACAACCGCTCGACCACAGATAAAATAATAATGCGGTGACCGGTTTTAAAGGCTTGAACATAGTGCTTATGATTTAACTAAAGGAAGGTGAATGACTATCCGTTATACGTTGCTGACATCTTATCTATTAATTAGTCTAGCATCAGCGCTGTTGATTACTTTAATGATTTTCGTGCACCTTCAGGAAATTTTACGCGCAGAAATTGAGGATAAACTCAAATCGCAGGCGACGACTATTATGCAGCAAATTGATACGACCCTGTTTGAGCGCATGGAAAATATGGCGATGTGGAGTCAGCTTGAAGTGATGCAGGAAGTGCGGGTCAGGGATGTCGATAAACGCTTGTCGCATTTTCTCAATGAACTGCATGCGGGTTACGATGGCGTCTATGAACAGATTTTTGTTGTTGATAAGAGTGATACAACGGTTTCAGCCAGTGATGCCAATATGATAGGCACACGCTATCAACAGCCCCGCCCGTGGCTAACGGCGACCCATAACAACCATACCCATTCGTTACAGCATCTGGATGCCCACGACGAAAAATTGTACTTTTCCATTCCCATCCCTGATGCTTTTGCGGCGGGCGAGCTGGGCCGTTTATATGCAGGATTTGATTGGAAAGAGATTTTTCGTCTGCTTGATGCGCCGTTGCCATTCAGTGCCGATGCACAGTCTTATGCGTTGCTGGTGGATATCGAGGGGCGGCTTATTGCCAGCTCTTCAGTTTTGCGTAATAAACCTTTTCAATTCCAACGCTTGCCAGAGATATTAAAGCTCATGACCCAGGCTACGGGGTCTTTGACGACCCAGGCTGATTTTCTTGATAATGAATATGTACTGGTGGGTTATGCCCGTTCACCAGGGTATCGCACCTTTAAGGGTTTCGGCTGGACGGTGTTGATTTTACAGCCCAGTAAAAGCGCATTTGCGCCAGTATGGGATTTATGGCTGGCGATTTTGGTGTTTTTATGTCTGACTTTGGTGTTGGGCGTTTTGGTTTCATTTTGGATGTCGGCCAAAATTGCGCGACCCATTGTGCGGCTTGCAGAATTTACCCGTGATTTTATGCAGGGCAAACAGGTAACGCCGCCGCACACAAATTCCAGCACGGAGCTTACCGAATTAAGTACGCAATTTTCGCTGATGATTAATAACCTAGAACAATCCAGGCAAGACTTGGTGCGTGTCGCTAAATTGGCGGTCATTGGTGAAATGGCGGCGAGCATGGCACATGAGGTGCGGACGCCGCTGGGGATTTTACGTTCATCGGCACAAATCCTGCAACGCGAGCCTGATCTTAGCGTCATCGGTCGTGAAATGACGGACTATATACTCAGTGAAACACAGCGTCTTAATGGTTTGGTGACGACGCTGCTGGAATGCGCGAGGCCTAGGTCGCCGCAGTTTAGCAAGCAGGATCTGCATCACATTATCGGACACACTATCGAGCTGTTACATAACCAGGCGGATAGCAAACAAGTTCAGATAAGCCTACGCCTGAATGCTGGACTACCCTTACTGTATTGCGATCGGGACCATATCATTCAGGTTTTTTTAAATTTAATCATGAATGCAATACAGCATGTTGAACGGGGCGGGCGCGTTGAATTGCTCACCCGCCATCAGGCAGATGCGCTTGAAACCCTGATTAGCGATGATGGCGCTGGCATTTCTGATGCCGATAAGACCAAAGTGTTTGAGCCGTTTTTTACCCAGCGTCAGGATGGCATAGGCTTGGGCTTGACGGTTGTGCAACAGATAATTCTTGCCCATCATGGTAAGATTTTTATCACTGACAGTGTTTATGGTGGCGCTTGTTTCCATATTCTGTTACCCATCACCCCTATCCAGGAACAGTAAGCGATGCCCCAACAAAGTATTCTTGTTGCCGATGACGAAGCTAAAATGCGTCGTCTTTTAGAAATCATGCTTACGCAAATGGGCTATGAGGTATTGCAGGCAGCTGATGGGCTTGAAGCCATCGAGGTGCTGTCCAATCATACGATCGATTTGGTCATTACCGATTTGCGTATGCCCCGCTTGGACGGCATTGGTTTATTGCGGCAGTTGCGTGAACAGCACAATGAAATCCCGGTAATTGTTGTGACCGCTTACGGTACGGTAGAAAGTGCGGTGGATGCGATGAAATACGGTGCCAGCGATTATATCGTCCGTCCGTTTGAGCTTGATGCCGTAGAAGTCGCCGTACAACGCGCCTTGCGGCTCGGCAAGGTGCAGCGGGAAAACCGTTATTTACGTCAGGAAGTCGAGCAGGGCTGGCACGGTTTTATCGGTTCAAGCACGGCGATGCAGCAGATTTATACCCAAATTGAACAGGTTGCGCCGACCAAAACCGGTGTATTGATCCAGGGGGAAACCGGTACAGGTAAAGAACTGGTGGCCCGCGCGATACATAATGCGTCACCACGGGCACAGGCGCTGTTTGTCTCGATCAATTGCGCGGCTATTCCAGCCGATATTTTAGAAAGCGAATTGTTTGGTTACAGCAAAGGCGCCTTTACTGGCGCGAACAAGGAACGTGTCGGCAAGTTTGAACTCGCCGATGGCGGCACCCTGTTTCTCGATGAAATCACCGAAATGGATTTTAATATTCAGGCAAAGTTACTCAGGGTATTACAGGAGCGCACATTGGAACGGCTGGGCAGCAACCGTACGATAGCGATCGATGTACGCGTTATCGCTGCGTCTAACCGTAATCCCCGCCAGGCGATCATCGACCAGAAACTGCGCGAGGATTTGTTTTATCGCCTGAACGTTTTTACAGTTGTGCTGCCGCCGTTACGCGAGCGGCGCGATGACATTTTGCCGCTGGCCCGGTACTTTCTGGAAAAACATGCCCGCGAATTTGCCTACCCGTTTAACGATATTGAAGCCGATGCGGCACTGTGCTTGACGGCCTATTCCTGGCCTGGCAATGTCAGGGAGCTGGAAAATATGATGGAGCGTGCGATTGTCTTGAGCGGCGGAAGAACTATAGCCATCGGGCATTTATCCAGCGACATACTGGAAGATAACCGGCTGGATGATGTGGTATCAAAAGATAAGCTGTCGCCGCAACAGCCATCATTCGATCAATCCGTTAATGTGGCAGGGCTCAACATGCAAGTTGAGCAGCTGGAAAAACGCCTGATTCAGGAGGCGCTAGTAAAAACTAATGACAACAAGGCTAAAGCAGCCCAATTGCTAGATATTAGCGAGCGTTCTTTGTGGTACAAAATCAAGAAGTATTTTTGATGGCTTATGTCTTTTTGGGCACTAACTTTTTTTCAAGTAGATAAGCCTCTAATTCATTATTGTGACGGTCAAATTTCAAGCCATATTCATTGTCCGTAACACTCGTATGGCGGGCAACCACGGCATTAATTACGAAGGCTTTGCCCGACTTAATATAAAGGGCCAGCTTGATTTTTTTATTGATACCGAGCTTTTGGCCCGCTGAAATCAGGGCGCCTTTACTGGTAATGTCCATCAAATCAACAGGAATAGTCCTGCCAAAACCGAACAGGCCGCCAATATTGACAGAAGCGGTAATTTCATCGCGAATAAAGCCTGCTGCAATGCGATGGCTTTTTAAAAGTGTTTGGCTGCACGTGTCATTTGCTTGATAGCGGTTGCTAAATGATTCTATGACGTTTTTTAGACGTTTCAAATCAGACCAGACGCTCTTGCCAAGGGATAATAAAAGGTCTATTTTTTGTTTGTCGATGGCATCAAGGTCAGTAATGGTCTCTTCTGCAGACGCGGATACTGTCGTCTGGTCGGTGGTGGTGTCAGGCTTGTTTTCAGGCACTTTCCCAGCGGGCTTGTGGCTGGCCTGGGCATTCATTTTTTTGGCATGTCCACAGATCGGACACAATCCTGACTTTGGTATTATCGCGTCAGAATTACAATGGGAACAACGTGTCAGCATAAAAAGATGCCTCATGTGTTAATTCAGACAAGATGCCAGTCTGCAGGCAGCCATTAAAATGTTTCATTTAAAAATGAGCTTACGTTGCGATTCAAGCATATAGTCACCGAGTTCATTATTATAACGTTCGAAATCTATGCCATATTCATTGGGTGTTGAATCTGAGCTACGGCTGGCTATGGCTTTTATTACGAATGCCTTGCCCGATTTAAAAAGCAGTTTCA
>JAUYEP010000051.1 GCA_030689765.1 Methylovulum sp. | reverse complement strand
GTGCCATGGATGGTAGCTTAGATACTTCACAAGAGCTTGATTTAGCCTAACTGTACACCTTAAGCTTCACATCCTTGTGACTGGATTCCGGCATCCATGCCGGAATGACGGCGAAATTCGTCATAATGAGAATTGCTGAGCGTAAATACAACTCTTGTACCCTGGAGACATTTGTGTTTTTCGTGGACAACTCTTTTGGTGGATTCACAACAATGCCTTAATCTCTGGCACACACGAGCCGCAATTTGTCCCCGCTTTCAAACACTGCCCAACGTCCTGATGGGTTTTCAGACCCTTTTCCACGATGGCGTTTCGTATCGTTTTTTCACCCACATTAAAACAAGCGCAAACGATGGCGCCCACGTCAGCCACACCCAGCGGCGGCATTCCCGTTAGCAGCGCACGCCGCTCTTGCGCGTCCAGTTCGTCCTTGGCAAACAAACCCGTCAACCAACTGCGTTCAGGCAAATGCTTTTGTCCGGCGATAAAAACCACACTTTCCAATCGATTGCCCAGCAGTTGTGTGCATCGATAATTGCCCATGCTTTTGTCCTGGTATTCCTGCCATTGCGTCTGGGTGTCAACCGCTAGCCGTGTCCTTGCCCAGTCTTGCCACTCTTCCGGCACGTTTTCCCCTGCCAGTTCATAGCGGTAAAATTGCTCCCCCTTAATCTTGACCCAATACTCCGGCAAAGCAATTTTTAGTTCCCGCCGTGACAGCATAAAACCGTACCACGCCGGTTGGTACGCCCTGACACGCACCGGCGTATGTTTGCTTTCCGGTTGTTTGGAAATAGGATCGACCTCTGGATTGACTAACGCGCCCATACGCCCACGGCTGGCGTATTGCCCAGTCCAGTGCATGGGCACGAACAGGTTGCCTGGTTTCTGGCTGTCCGTCACTTGCACCCGCGCAAGCATCGATCCCCAGCGGCTTGTGATAACCGCCAAGCCGTTTTGTGCGACATCATAGTGTCCGGCATCAAGCGGATGCACTTCCACAAACGGCTCGGGCTTATGTTGGTTTAACTTGGCGGCGATGGCGGTTCGGGTCATGGTATGCCATTGGTCGCGCAAACGTCCGGTATTCAATATCAACGGATATTCCGCATCCGGCGCGTTGGCAGGCGGCCTGGCAGTGATGGCAATAAACTGGGCTTTGCCGGAGGGGGTAAAGAATTTCCCGTCTTCAAAAAACCGCGCCCTGCCTTGCGGATAAGCGTTATTGACCGGCCATTGTACCGGCAATAACTGGTCATAGTTCGCCGCGCTGATGTCGGCAAAGGCGGAAATGTCAAAATCTCGGCTGCCCTTGTTTTCAAAACCGGATAAAGCGGCATGTTCGCGGAAAATATCTACTGGATGCTGGTACGAAAACGCTCGCCCAAAACCCATGCGTTGCGCGACTTGCGTGATAATCCACCAATCCGGTTTGGCATTGCCGGCGGGTTTAAGCAAACGGCGTTGACGCGAAATGCAACGCTCGGAATTGGTCACCGTACCGTCTTTTTCGCTCCAGCCTTGTGCGGGTAATAGCACCTGCGCCAATGCCGTGGTATCGGTGTCGGCAATACAATCGGAAACGACAACAAAATCACAGCGTTGCAACGCCTGTTTTACCTTGTCGGCATTGGGCAGGCTGACCACAGGATTGGTGCCCATGATCCACACCGCTTTGACTTTGCCGTCATAAATCGCATCGAATAAGTCAACGGCGGCTAAACCTGCTGTTTTGGCAATGTGTCCGCTCCCCCAAAACCGCGCCACCCGATCTACATCCTCCTCATTGGAAAAATCGATATGTGCCGCCAATTGGTGCGAAAGCCCGCCGACTTCACGGCCGCCCATCGCATTCGGTTGCCCCGTCAACGAAAATGACCCCATGCCAGGCTTGCCGATCCGTCCGGTCGCCAGATGGCAATTGATGATGGCGTTGACTTTATCGGTGCCGGACGTGGACTGGTTGACGCCTTGGCTATACAGGCTCATGACATTTTCGGTGCTGGCAAACCATTGGTAAAAGCGCAGCACGTCAGTCAAGTTTAATTGGCATAAGGCGGCGATTTGCCCAATGCTGCTGCAGTGCGCCGCCGCTAAAGTCTCAGTGAAACCTTCGGTGTGTTGCTCAATATAATCTTGGTTTAGCGCGTGTTGCGTGGCTAAAAACGCCAATAACCCGTTGAATAACGCCGTGTCACTACCTGCCGCCAACGGCAAATGAAGATCGCTAATATCGCAGGTCGCCGTGCGCCTTGGATCAATGACGACGATTTTTAACTCAGGACGGGCTTCTTTTGCCGCACGGATACGCTGGAAACTGACTGGATGGCACCATGCGGTATTCGATCCGATCAGCACGATCATGTCCGCCAGTTCAAAGTCGGCATAACAGCCCGGCACCGTGTCCGAACCGAACGCGCGTTTATGGCCTGCCACGGAAGACGACATGCACAAACGGCTGTTGGTGTCCATATTGCCGCTGCCGATAAAGCCTTTCATCAATTTATTGGCGACATAATAATCTTCGGTCAATAATTGCCCTGAGCCATATATCGCAACGGCATCAGGGCCGTATTGCCGGATCACGCCAAGAAAGGCATCGGCGACCCAATCCAATGCCTGATCCCAACTGGTTTGTTGTCCCAGAATATGGGGCTGCAATAAACGCCCGTTAAGCTCAAGGGTTTCAGCCAGCGCCGCGCCTTTCGAGCAAAGCCGCCCGAAATTGGCCGGATGCGCCTTGTCACCGGCGATATTGACATGGCGGGTTTGCCCATCGGCTGTGGCGGTAATGCCGCAGCCTACGCCGCAGTAGGGGCAAGTGGTGAGTATGGTTTTGTTCATTTTATCAAGCAAAATAGTCTGTGAAACAGACAGATGAATCGAAAAACAATCATTAAATACCGGTCATTAAAAAATCCAGTGCGCCGATAATGTCATCACGGTAATTTGAGACATTAACCACAACATCACCCAGTTCTTTTCGTAATTATCCACCTCCCCCTTTGAAAAAGGGGGATCAAGGGGGAGAGCAACGCGAGGGGGCGTATCTAATAAAATCTCCCCTAACCCCTCTTTTTCTAAGAGGGGGACTGAGTACTTACTATCTCTGTTGTCTGGCACAGCGGAATAACCACGGTCGTTGCCAAACTGGCCAGCAAGTCATTTTGGATATCCAGCAAATAAGGGATCAGCCGTTTGGTTTTGGGACTGGGGTTTGCGTAGACGTAACTATTCAGACCCCTCCTAAAAATTACTGCCATTAAGTCGTCATCTCTCTTAACTAAGGGAGGGATCTGAATAATTACGCGTAGACATCAAACTGCGCCATTAAAAACTCCGTAATTCATAGGCAAACACACCCTGCTCTTCGACATGCCGGTTATAGTTGGCTATCGCGGCCTGATTGGATTCTAGCCAGGCAGTGGCTTGTTTTTGCCTGATTAACTCTATGAGTTTTTGCTCCAGTGCAGCGGACATATTAATGTTCAAAGCTTTGGATTTTTTAATTAAGTCACTGTTTATACTGACATTGGTCGGTCTTTTTACGGCTGATAAATCATATACGGCTGGCATGGCATTAGCTCTCTGTGCATTGATAACGCCTATATTTTATGTGCATAAACATTATTTATCCATCACTCACATAAGCCTTGCCAAAAATCAGTTGTTCCCGAATATCGGCAATAGACTGCGCCTGTTCGAGTAATTCCTGATACCAGGAGCCATCGGTCGTATCGCCATACAAAACGGCCCCGATCAGTTTATTCGCTTTAATGACCAGTTTTTTATAAATGCCCGCTGCCGGATCGCTAAGATAAATGCTTTCGCTGTCGGCATCCCCCAAAAACTCACCCACCGAAAATAGCTGGATACCGGTCACTTTGAGCTTGGTTGCCGCAGGGAGCGTGATGTATTGCGCTGCGCCGTGTGCGCTTAAATGGTTGGCGCAAACTTTTGCCTGTTCAAATAACGGCGCGACCAGGCCAAAAGTGTCGCCACGATGCTGGATACATTCGCCAACCGCATAAATACTAGGGTCGTAGCTTTGCAAGGTATCGTTGACAACAATGCCGCGCCCGCAATAAAGCCCTGCTGCCTGCGCCAAGGCAATATTGGGGCGCACGCCGATTGCCATGACAAACAAATCACAATCCAGCTCGCTGCCATCATCAAACACAACGGCTTTGACATGCCCGGTTGCATCACCTGCCAGTTGTGTCAGTTTGGCAGCCATTTTAAATTTCAGGCCCCGTTGTTCCAGTTCGGCCTGCAACAATTTACCGGCGGTTTTATCCATTTGGCGGTTCAGCAACACGTCATTGCTATGAACTACGGTGACCTTCATGCCTTGGATTAGCAGCCCATTTGCCGCTTCCAAACCCAGCAGGCCACCGCCTAACACCACCGCGTTGCTATGGCTACGGCTGTAAGCCAGCATTTTGTTGACATCAACAATATCCCTGAAACTGATCACACCGTCCAAAGCATTGCCTGCAATATCGGGAATCACCGCTTTTGATCCGGTAGCAATCAGTAAGCGGTCGTACCCGGCAACGGTGCCATCTTGGGCATAAACCCTTTTGTTACGCCGATCAATACGCACGACAGTTTTAGCGTCGCCAGCATGTAGCGTGATGCCATTATCGACATACCATTGGCGGTGATTAATGACAATATCTTCAATGTTTTTCTCACCGCACAACACCGATGACAACATGATGCGGTTGTAATTGCCGTAAGGTTCGGCGCCAAATACGGTAATGGCATAGCGATCCGGCGCGGCAACCAGCAATTCCTCAACGGTACGCATACCCGCCATGCCGTTACCAATAACCACTAATCTCTTTTTCACGTTAATACCCAACCTTTAATCATTCCCACACGCGTTCCCACGCTGGAGTGTCACTGCCCACAGTTAAGCTAGCCAAGACTGGAGTCCAAAAGCTTTAGCTGTTGGCGTGTCAACCTTTGGCTATTAACAAAAACAGCTAAAGCTGTTTTACTCCGACTTACCGCGTTTTCAGAGTAGGTTAATAACAGTAGATTTAGCGGGTGGAGTACCAACCTAGGTTGGTACTCTGTTACCTCACTAACCGATGTTGAAAACGCTGTAACTGCTGGAGCATGGGAACGATGTCGTGGGTAGTTATTTTTTGCGAGTTACCCAACCTTCACAATCATTCAGGGACAGTCATCACCCCTTCAGCCACCATCACCGCTTCGCCACCTACCCTAAAAGTCAGCGTGTCTGCACCTTTATGGTCCATTTCCAGGTTCAGTACGCTACGGCGATTTTTTTCTTCGCCGCGGTCAACCGAAAACACATAAGTGCCTTTCTGCAAGAATTCAAAGGAACACAAGTACGATGCAAAGGTCGGCATTGCGCTGCCGACCGGAGGATCTTCATGATTAGCAATACGCGAACCTAATAAGCGGGTATGAAAATTGACCTCCGCAAACAGCGATTTCGGCGCAAACAGCAGAATTTCCTGCGCCGCTGTTTGCGGTGCGCTGGATTGGCTCCAGGCCGCGTAATTAAAACGTGCTTTTCTGACCGTCCCGTACTGGAACACCGGTACTATCAAATACGGAAATCCGCATGACACTAAACGGGCGGAATATTTTTTGGTATCAAATTCGCCAGGTTCCAAGGATAAAAAGCTCGCCAGTTCTTCAATCGTTGGGGCAAAGCGGTCGATAATCGGGCTGACTTTACCGGTAAATTGGACAAAAGTGGGTTTGCCCTCTTCAGCAGTAATATTAGCTTCAATTGCGCCTGCATTTTGCTCAAAGGTCACCGGCGTAACCGTTCCGTTCAGTGCAATATCGCCGATGCTGGCCAACACAAACGCCGCCGCAATGAGGGGGTGACCGGCAAAATCGATTTCCCGTTGTGGGGAAAAAACCCGTAGCACCCATTTATCGGTGCGGCTATCACGTTTTTTGACAAATACGGTTTCCGATAAATTGAGTTCTCTGGCAACCAGCTGCATTTGCTGCCGGTCCATACGCCCGGCATTCGGGAATACCGCTATTTGTGCCCCACTGAAAATCTGCCGTGTAAAAACATCGGCAATATAATAGTTATATTTCATGCGGTTTCCCCGATGTTGATTTGAACGCGACCCTCTGCAATACGGACAGGATAGACCGGTATTTGCACCGCATCCTCTTCCAAACAAACCCCTGTCTCCAGATTGAAATGTTGCTTGTATAACGGCGACGCCACCATCGGTTGACCGCCAATATCGCCAATCAATCCGCGTGACAAGACATTGGCATTGCCGAACGGGTCGAAATTACTGGTCGCGTAAATACGTTCATCTTTAAGCATATAAAAGAGTGCCACCTGCTGGCCCGCAACGGCAACACCCACCCCGGAATCCGGCTGCAACTCATCGGTGCTACAGACATCTATCCACCCCATCACGCCACCTCGACCATTTTAAAATGTTTACGCTCCTCAGCATCCGCCGGGCGGCGTTGCCCACGTTCTTCGATAAAGGCAAGATTATCGTCCGGCAAATCGCTGTTGATAAAATGCCGGAAACGTTTGAGTTTGTCTTCATCTTCAATCGTTGTTTTCCACTCGCATTGATAGGTGTCAATGACATGCTGCATTTGTTGTTCTAACTGCCCACACAAACCGAGTTTGTCATCAATCACCACCGCTTTCAGAGTGTCCAACCCGCCTTCCATGTTTTCCATCCACACCGAGGTGCGCTGCAAACGGTCGGCGGTGCGCACATAAAAGCTTAAAAAGCGGTCGATGGTTTTAATCAGCGTGGCTTTATCCAGACCCGTTGCAAACAAATCCGCATGGCGTGGCTTCATGCCGCCATTGCCACAGACGTATAGGTTCCAGCCGTTTTCCGTCGCAATGATGCCGACATCCTTGCCCTGCGCTTCGGCGCATTCGCGGGTGCAACCGGACACGCCAAATTTAATCTTGTGTGGCGAGCGCAAACCTTTGTAACGGTTTTCCAGCTCAATCGCCAAACTGACACTGTCATCAACACCATAACGGCACCAAGTGCTGCCGACACAAGATTTCACCGTGCGTAAGGATTTGCCGTAGGCGTGGCCGGACTCAAAACCGGCGGCGATAAGTTCTTTCCAGATGTGCGGCAATTGGTCAACCCGCGCACCAAACAAATCCACGCGCTGGCCGCCGGTAATCTTGGTATAGAGCTGATATTTCTTAGCTATCTGACCTAGCGCGATCAGCCTGTCGGGGCTGATTTCGCCGCCGGTAATACGCGGAACGACAGAATAGGTGCCATCTTTTTGTATGTTTGCCAGAAAAGCATCATTGGTGTCTTGCAAGCCCAGATGCTCAGTCTTCAAGATGTACTCATTCCAATACGATGCCAGGATTGACCCGACGGTAGGCTTGCATATTTCACAGCCCTTGCCTTTGCCGTGTTTTTCCAGCAATTCGGCAAAGGTCTTGATGCCTTCCACCCGAATCAGATGATACAAATCCTGGCGCGTATACGGGAAATGCTCACACAAGTCGGTATTGACTTCATAGCCCTGTTTCGCCAGTTCAGCGTTCAATACGGCTTTCAGCAACGGCACACAACCGCCGCAGCCGGTACCTGCTTTGGTTTCTGCTTTGAGGGCATTAACGCTCAACGCGCCTGCTTCAACCGCGCAGCAAATCGCGCCTTTGCTGACATCGTAACAGGAGCAGATTTGTGCTGATGCCGGCAGCGCATCCGGCCCTAAACCGACCGATTCATCGGAGCGGTGCGGCAAAATCAGCGCATCTGGATTTTCCGGCAATTCGATGCCGTTCAGACAATACTGCAATAACGTACCGTAACCGGATGCCTCACCCACCAGCACCGCACCGAGCAGTTGTTTTTTATCGGCGCTAACCACCAGCCGTTTGTATATTTCCTGCTCGCCGTTTTGGTAGGTGTAAACCATTGCGCCCTGTGTCTTGGCATGGGCATCACCAATGCTGGCGACATCCACACCCATCAACTTCAACTTGGTGCTCATATCGGCGCCGGTAAAGCTGGCGGTTTCACCCGCCAAATCAGCGACCACCGTCCGCGCCATCGCATAACCCGGCGCGACCAAACCGTAAATCATGCCATTCCACAACGCACATTCGCCTATCGCATAAATCGCCGGATCAGAGGTTTTGCACTGATTGTCAATGACGATGCCGCCACGTTGACCGACGTCCAAACCGCAGGCGCGGGCAATATCGTCACGCGGACGTATCCCGGCTGAAAACAGCACGACATCGGTTTCCAGCTCCTCGCCATCGGCAAAACACATTTTATTCACGCACTGCTCGCCATCGGTAATCAGGCTGGTGTTCTTGCTGGTATGCACGGTGACGCCTAACGCCTCAATCTTGCGCCGCAGCATGGCGCCCCCCGCCTCATCAATTTGCACCGCCATCAAACGCGGCGCAAATTCGACAATATGTGTTTGCAGCCCCAGATCTTTCAATGCCTTAGCCGCTTCCAAACCCAACAAGCCACCACCGACAACCGTACCGATTTTGCCGGTTTTTGCAGCGGCAGACATGGCCTCCAAATCTTCAATGGTCCGGTAAACTAGGCATTGCGGACGGTCGTGTCCCGGCACCGGCGGCACAAACGGATAAGAGCCGGTCGCCAGCACCAGTTTGTCATACTGTACGGTGAGGCCTTTTGCCGAGGTGACGGTTTTGAGTTCGCGGTCAATCGCCACGGCTTTATCGCCCAAATGGATCGTAATGCCGTTGTCTGCAAAAAAACCGTCTTCAACTAGCGATAAATCCTCGGCGGTTTTGCCGGAAAAAAATTCGGACAGATGCACGCGGTCATAAGCCGCCCTAGGTTCTTCACAAAACGTAATCACCTCATAACCTGCTTTTGCAGGACTTAGCACTAATCCAGCCAGAAAATTCTGACCGACCATGCCGTTACCAATCACTACGATTGTTTGTTTCATCGAAATACCTTGCTGGTCTGAAACCTCCCCCTTCAGGGGGGATTCTTAAAGTTGACGACGATGCGCCAGCATCGTTATCCTTTGCGGTAACCTCCCCGTTCACGGGGGGGCAATCCACCGGCCTCTATCTGTCGGTGGCTTTGTCATCCGACAGATGAGGTCGGCTGTGGATTGAAACATAAGCACCTCTACAGGCTTTTTGTCGGGTGTGATTAAAAGTGCGGGGTAGTGCAATTTTGATCACGCCGCTTTTTGTCAGGCAAAAAAAAGGCATCGTAGAGCCAATGCGGTGCATTGGTGCTAGGACGCCTTTGTCTGATCAGTTCAGCGTTGAACTGGGGGTATTGCTCCTACGTTGGAGTTTGAATAGTCATAAGCAAGTGCTGTGCCTAATAAGGCTTTGTCGATTTTGTTTTTTGAGACCACGCAAAATCAGGGCTGTAGCGGGTTGTAACCTTAACAAGAGCAGGAAGCTCGCTGCTTTTAATTCATTAACCGTTATTGATGCGTTATTTTTGTGCAGTGAATGACTATTTTAGTGCGGCTTAGGTAACCCGCAAAAAAAAATAAACCACGACATCCTGTAATCTTAGCTACTCATCTGCGTTCCATTGAACGACTTATCGTTAATGGTTAAACTTATACAATTAGTTAAACTTACTTTTAAAGGCTAAACATGCAAACATTAAACGTATTAAACAAAGGTCAAGTAGTGATTCCTGCGGAATTCCGCCAACGCTTAGGCATGACGCCTGGACGCAAAATTGAAATACGCGATGTGGGCGACCATCTGGAGCTTTACCCGTTACCGTCAGACCCATTAACGGCTTTTCGAGGCTCTTTGAAGCAAGAGCTGTCGTTGGCGGATCAGCTAATAGTTGAACATCAACACGAGGTTGAAAGCGATGCAAAGCGTTAAACCCGTTTATGTGCTGGATGCCTGTGCATTGCTAAGGCTTGCACAAGAAGAGCCGGGGGCTGATCAGGTCGCGGATATATTAAGCGCCGCCCAGTCGGGCCAATGTCGGGTTTTGCTGCATCAGATCAACCTGGGCGAAGTAGTTTATCGGATTGGCAAGGGTTTTGGCTGGGGGATTGCCGAGCGGAAACGGGCGGAGATTGGTCTGCTACCCATTGAGGTTGTGGCGTTTTCGGATGTGCTGTTCTGGGCTGCCGTTAAATTAAAAGCGCAATATCCGATGTCTTATGCCGATTGTTTTGCGGCAGCTTTAGCGATGCAGGAGCAAGCGGTGTTGATGACTAGCGATCCTGAGTTTAAGGTATTAGGCGATGCGGTAAATACCATAAAAATCTAGCCAGTCAGCAATCAATACTTCTGGCGCATAACTTGCTTGCCAAAATAAGCCCGCCCCCAACAAAAACGGCTAAAACTGACGCCATAGGTTGAACATGCCCAATATCGTTTTGATCGAAAGCGACCTTACCAACACCTTACTGGAAGACGGCTTGAAGCAAGGTGGCTTTAACTGCATAAAAACCCGACACAGCCCGCAATTTTTAGAACTATTAAAAACCACAGCCCCCGATGCCGTTGTTTTTAATGTCGATACCCCGTCGGAAAAAATACTTGCTGATTTACAGCATCTTAACCAGCGCTCGCCATTGCCCGTCATCCTGTTTGCCACTGACGGCCATGCTGACACGATTAATCAAGCCATCAATGCCGGCGTCAGCTCTTTTATTGTCGATGGAATTGAGCCCAAGCGCCTCGCCAGCATTGTGCATGTTGCCATCGCCCGCTTCAGGCAGCAGCAAGCCTTAAAAAATGCCTTGGAAGAAGCGCGGGCGCAACTGGAAGACCGTAAACAAATCGATCGTGCCAAAGCCATTTTGATTAAAACCCGAAACTTTACCGAAAACGAGGCCTACCACACGCTAAGAAAATTGGCGATGGACAGGAACATAACCCTGGGCGAAATGGCTAAAAATGTCATTGCCATGGCTGAATTGCTCAAATAAACAACCCTTAACATCAATGCTGATATGAAAACGTTTATCAAAGTGACTGAAATATGGATTCCTGACAAGGAACGCACCCAACTGGAATTCGGCTCCGGTTTATATGGCGCACTGACCGGTTTTAAGTCCGCCAGTGAACAACAACATTTTGCTTACAACGAAGGCTTGCCGGGCAAAGCGTGGGCGCAAGGTTGCCCGGTGGTGCTGACCGAATTTGAACATTCTTATTTTAAGCGTACCGTAGCAGCTAAACAGGCGGGCTTAACCTGTGGCATTGCCATCCCTATTTTTTCCGGGGATTTTCTGTTGGCCGTGGTGATGTTTTTATGCGGCGATGATGAAGAACATGCCGGGGCTATCGAAGTGTGGGGCAATGCCAACACAACAGAAAGCCTTGGTGTTATGGAAGGTTATTACGGGACGCTGCACCATTTTGAAACCCTATCCAGACAAATCAATCTGGCTAAAGGGCAAGGTATACCCGGACAAGTATGGCAAAGCGGCATGCCGGTATTAATCGAAGATATTGGCCAGCCTGAGCAGTTTGTCAGAGGGCTTGACGCCCGGCAAGCAGGCATTACGACCTGTCTTGGAATTCCTGTTTCCGGCAATACAGAACAAACCTTCATCATGACTTTTTTGTCTGCCAAAGCTACGCCTATTGCCAAGCGCATTCAAATCTGGATACCAGACGCACAAGGCAAGCAGCTTATTTGCCAGCAAGGCTATAGCAAAAATAACAATGACTTGGCGCAATTGTTTGAAACCATTCCGGTAAATAAAGGCGATGGTGCGCTAGGTCGGGTTTGGCTAACGGGTATGCCGGTGATCAGTGGTTGCCACGCATCGGATTACAACCCTGAACTGGATAATCTGAGCGCCATGCTTGCCATCCCCGTGATAGATAATGGCCGGTTAAAGGCGATAGTTTCGTTTTTATTTTAAAGGTCAAGGCTACCCGCCTTACGTTGGTGGCGGATTGCTGAAATGGTTTACGGGCTTACAGCGTTTTCATTCTTCATTAAGGCTAGCCACTCAAGTTGGGACAGGCTTAACCGTTCGTCCTTCGACAAGGCCTTTAGTCCTGAGCGCAGCCGAAGGGTCAGGACGAACGGTTAAGCCTTGTCCGTACCCGACTTAAATTATTAACGACGAATGAAACCGCTGTAAGTGAAAGTCCTGATGGCCCTGTTGTAATCCATTTCCCACAACGATGAATATTTCGATTATTTATCGATACTGTCTTGAATTCTGTGTTGGCTGATTACAGACATTGGCGTTATCATCCACATTTATCTCAACACAGTAAAGCATACGGCAAAGCCTATGGATGTTTGCCGTAAGCGCTTAAGGGCTTGTTAATGGATAACCATTTACTACAAATACTTTTGACAGCCGCCATTTCTGCAGTCTTAGGCTACTGGATAGCGTTTAAAAGCAGGCCAGCCGGACTTGCTGGACAGCAATCGCCAGACATAGATGTGCGGGTGGAACTTGAAGCGTTTACGGCGCAAATCACGGCGGCGTTGTCGGCGCATATCGACGCATCCAAAAGGGTAATAGATACGGACATCAACGACCTGACGCAACGCCTGGATAAGGCCGACCGCAGTCTCCGCCGCTTAACGGATGAAGCGCAGGCCACTGGGAAGCTGGTGTCAGGCATCGGGGACTATCTTTCCAGCCTCGATACTTTTGGTCAGCAAGTCGCACCGGTCTGGTCCGCACATGTTGAATCTTCCCGTAAACAAATGGAAACGGCCATCAACGGTTTGACTGAACGCTTCGATGGCATCGTCACTAATCTAGATCAATTGCTGAAAGAATCGCAAGCCGCACTCGCCAAAGGCGATAGCGGTGTGTTTGAATCCAGCCGTGACAAACTCGGCACAGTGGTTGCCAACCTTGATGTTGCATTGCAAGACAAGCAGCACATGCTGGATGAAACACGCGGCCTGCTTGGTTATATTGAAGAAATGAAAAGTATGGCGGTACAGGTTACCGCCATCGCCCATCAAACTAACTTGCTGGCGCTCAATGCCGCCATTGAGGCCGCCAGGGCGGGTGATGCGGGCCGTGGTTTTGCCGTGGTCGCCGATGAAGTCAGAAAACTGTCCAGAATTTCTGGCACCACCGGCAAAAATATTACTGACAAAGTGGAACAGGTCAGCGATGCCATTACTGAAGCGTTCCATGTTGCCGCGCAAAACTCCGTGCACGATGCCAATAGGGTTTCTCAAGCCAATGGCATAATCCACGATGTGCTTGGCGACCTTGAGCATGTTTTTTCTGGGCTAAAAAGCACTTCAGATCATATCGGTGATAGCGCACAAGGCATTAAAGCGGAAATTGCCCTGTCGTTGGAGTTGTTTCAGTTCCAGGACCGCCTTAGCCAAACCTTGTCCCATGTCCGTGACAGCATCGACTCTTTCCCTGCCTATCTTGCGCAAAGTCAAAATGGCGGGCCGTTGGCGCTTGAACCCCTCAATACAGACACCATGCTCAATGAGCTACATTTAAGCTACACCATGCGGGAAGAACGTGCAGCCCACGGCGTTGGTAAGCCGGTTGGGGCCCAATCCTCCAAACGCACTTAATGTTTAGGGGGCTTACAATTCTTACATCATGTTTTTTGACCCTGCTTATATTGCAATGCAGGATAAGTTATATGCTGTACGCATAGATTACAGCGTTTTCATATCAGATTGATTA
>JAUYEP010000045.1 GCA_030689765.1 Methylovulum sp. | reverse complement strand
AAAGATTCTTCAGCTTACCCAACGAATTCGAGTTATTTCCGAATTAAAAGCGCATACCGGTTTCGAACCCCAAGGAGACTCCCGTCATGGCAATGGACCGCATCCAATTCCAAAAGGGCTTGTCACTGCCCGCATTTTTAGAACAATTCGGCACTGGGGCACAATGCGAGGACGCGCTGGAACAAGCCCGCCGGCCTGATGGCTTCCGTTGTCCGTGTTGCGGCCAATCGGCCCATTACCTGCTCAGGGCCGGTAAGCATAAAACTTACCCGTGTAAGGCTTGCCGCTTACAAACCTCACTCATTTCGGATACCTTGTTCCAAAGCACCCATCTGGCGTTATCGGTCTGGTTTATGGCGACCTATCTGGTCAGCCAGGCAAAACCGACTTGTCGGCCTTGGCACTGAAACGGCTACTGGGCGTTAGTTACCCCACGGCTTGGTTGATGCAACAGAAGCTCATGCAAACCATGGCTGAACGGGACGCACTGTACCCGCTAGACGGGCCAGTTCAAACCGACGATGCCTATCCCGGTGGGGAACTGGCTGGCGGCAACGCCGGACGTGGCTCCGAAAATAAGGTGCCCTTTGGGTACATGGATGGCTAGGGCGCCTATGGACGCCGACAAACACGAAGTCGGCAAACGCAACACCCAGATTGTGAACGGAAGGCCTTGAATTTCAGGGCTTGGATCAAGCGCCTTGCCCGCAAGACTATTTGCTTTTCAAAACTGGAATTGATGCACGATACGGTCATCGGATTGCTCATTAACAAAGTCGAGTTCGGGCGCAATATTTTTATATGATTACAGGTTTAACCCACTACCCAATATTTTTACTTGATTACAGATTTCACCCATTACCAAAGAGACTTTTGACCACCTCTACCCTGGGTGGAGTTGAGCGAATTGCGGCCGCCGAGATTTGTGCGGAAAAGCCCTGAGTAATGAAAGCAACCAGAATGTCTAAATACAAATATTACATTCGCACAATATGTCAGCTTTTTTTACATAATCAAAATTTCCTTATATCTCATAACACCGCAATGCGCTGTAAATTAATATAAATTTTATTTTGGTTCAAATCATGCTTATTATAAATGCTAATAACCCATTTGCTCTATGTTTTACTGTTGAGTTCCACGCGAATTTCGAAAAAGCTACCATTATTTTAAACACATGACTCATTTTAATTATAAGGTTTTGAGATATGCTTGTTTTTTTTAAAAACATTCCACCGACGACACAAAAATCCGATTTGCTTGAGTTCATCAAGCCTGTTACCAAGCGTGGTTTTTTCGATCGATTTTTTCGTCTTCCAGGAACTATTGTTGATATAACAATGCTCAATTTACTAGACCATGAAAAAAACAGGGTCAATGTTCACGGCATAGTTACAATAATGCCTGATGATGTTGCAAATCTCGTCATTAAACAGCTTGATAGAAAAGTTGTAAATGGCAGGCGTATAACTGTTAGGGAGTATCACATGAGATCTGAACAAAACGATCCAAGAAAACCTTCCAGTAATGTACCGCCAAATATTATGGATCAACGTGTTGGAGATCGGCGGCAATATGAGCTTGTTCCTTGTTAACAACTCCACTTACTATCCGGATCTAACGTCCCATTGCCCGGACTCGTCCAGCAACATCCCCTGTCAAAATCTTGTAGTGTTATTTGTCACCCAAACAAAATGGCGCTCACAAGATAAGGCCATTTTATTGCCATACCTGTAGTTCATAACACATTTCAAAATGGGTCATCCTATTAGCTGAAATTAACCGGCTGGAAGCCGCTGGTTTTAAACTTATGATGGGCAATAAGACAAACCACCTAAACTCAAATTTGAATAGGGATGTCCCTTTATTTCCAATTAGCTGTTGTTTTTGATGCCAAGCTAGCAGCTATATGAATTATTGTGACAGTTTTCAAATTTGAAATTACCGGCCTGACTTACTGGGTTTTAATGTGGGCAAGAATGGCATTTACAAGAATTTGCAAATGAGGCGGCTGAAAAATTTCACCATGCGAACCGGAAATAGAATAGCGGGTCAAGTTGCTGAAAATTTCAGACCATTTTGATAAAGCCCATAATTTGATTGGCTTTATGCCGGTGGAAATAAAAAGGGCTACAGGATAATCGAATGGTTTTATTTTGTGGCTTTGTACTGCAAATAGTTGTGTGGCTATGCCGGGATCAGCAAACATGACCTCCAGATAACGTCCGTTAATAACCGCTTTGTTTAGGTGAAATAATTTAGCAAAAGATCGCAATATCCAAAATAAAACTGGGGATTTCAATGGCCAGCGCGGGTAGACGGTGTCCAACAATAAAACCCCTTTTGGCGGTTTACCACGTTCTACCAGTATTCTTGCAGTCTCCAGCGCGGTAATTCCACCAATAGAAAAACCCCCGATATAGCCTGGAGCTTCATTTCGGTTCAATATGGCTTCTGCATAGGCTTTTGCTATGGCTTCAATAGTTAAGTAGCTATCCGATGGCGGGGGTGGTTGGAGCATGTGTAAGGCACAGCTTCCGCTTAATTTTTCGGCAAGATTGGAAAAGCGAATGATGTCACCATGACCCGAACCGGCTAAATAAAAGGGGCAGGCGGTTTTGTCTTCGCTCAATGTGATTAATAGCGGCATGACTATTGAGGCTTGCTCTTGACTGAGAACTTCCGCAAGCTGAAAAATTGTTGGATTCTCCAGCAGCAAAGAAAGTGAATGACGTGTACCGAAAAGCCGTTCGATTTTGATCATTAATGTTACTGCGGCTAAAGAATCCCCGCCTAATTCAAAAAAATTATCTTCAATGCCTATTTCCCGTGTTTTTAAGGTGTCCATCCATAGTTGCAGCAATTGTATTTCAAGCGGGCTGGTGGGCAGTTTAGCGATGGCTGTACTGGGCAACTGTTCTGGCTTTGGCAATCTATCGTAATCAATTTTGCCGTTTTGTTTTATTGGCATTGTAGCAATGGAAACAATTGCCCTGGGCTGCATATAATCAGGCAATTTGTTGCGCAATAACTTTGAAAGTTCGGTTGACAATGCTTCTGATGCCAGTGCCTGTGGTTCTTTGGCTTCCACATAGGCGTAGATACTTTTTTGATGATTGGTTTCGATAGTTTTAACGGCTGCCACCTTAATTTTAGGGTCGCTTGCCAACAGTATCTCGATTTCACCTAGTTCTATGCGATAGCCACTAATTTTAACTTGATTGTCGATTCTGCCGACAAAGTACAGTTGGCTATCTGCGCCAATATAGCCAACATCACCGGTTTTATAAAGGCGGCTATTGGACGCTGAATAATACGGATCGGGTAAAAAACGTTCCCGAGTCAGGTCATCCTGATGTAAGTAGCCTCTTGCCACCGCATCGCCGCCGATAACAATTTCCCCTGTTGCGCCCACAGGCAATAACTTAAGCTGATTATCCACTATATATATTCGGGTATCGTCAATAGGGCGGCCTATGGGCAAAGGCAGGGAATTGGCAGTGCCGGTACATTCGAAGGCGCTGGCAAGTATGGCTGTTTCGGTAGGGCCATAGACATTTAAAAGCCGTGCGCCAGTTTTGTTTATAAATTCACTGGCGAGTCCTGGAGGCAAAACCTCCCCGCCACAACAGACGACACGTAAGCTGGTAGTTGTATGGTGCTTTAGACCTTGCATTAAATTGCGTAAGCTGGAAGGCACCAATGCCAGCGCATTGATTTTTTGCTCTACGATAAACTGGGCCAATGCTTCAGGTGTTTGATGTCCAGCCGGTGCAAGCACCAGGCAAGCGCCTTGAGTGAGTGCCAGAAAGATTTCTATAATTGACGGGTCAAAGCTGAACTGAATGGTTTGCGCTATGCGGTCTTCCGATGTTATTTTGAATGCCTCTTGCAGCCAACGTAGCCGTATTGAGAGTGTCTCATGTTCCAGCATGACACCTTTTGGACGGCCTGTTGAGCCGGACGTGAAGATTACATAGGCAAGATCATGCCCATTTTGGCTTAACCCAGCCGGAGCAGTATTTGGATGATTTTCCTGGTTATCCAGAGGTTCATCAAGAATGATTAAATTCGGGTGTAGCGTTGATAAGCGGTTTTTTTGCGCATTAGTGCAAAGTAGCGCCACCGCTTTGCTTTGAAGCAATATTTCAGCAATACGGTCGATGGGTGCATCCGAGTCTATAGGCAGATAAGCGGCTGTTGTTTTCAGAATGGCGAGTATGCCAATAAGCATTTCCGGGCAGCGCGGCATACATATCGCCACTATTTTATTGGGGCCTGCACCTAAATGGATTAGCGGATGGGCATGGCGATTACTTAAAAGATCAAGTTGCCGGTAACTGAGTTTTGTTGCTGAACATTCAACAGCTATTGCATCGGGACTTAGCGCTGCTTGATGTTGGAATTGCTGGGTTACACTGAACGCAATGGGTGTTTTTGCAACGGTTTTATTAAATTGCTCAAATAACAGCTTTTTTTCATCCGCCGGGAGCAAATCAATATCGCTGATGAGTGTTTGTGGGCGGACAACCATCTGTTCAAGAATATGCAGCATTCTGCTGCCCAACATATCAAGATCTTGAAGTGTAAAAGCATTTTCAGCACCTTCTAAAACTACATCAACATCGTGTAAGTCATTGAACTCACAAATAGTGACGGCTAAAGGGTAACGGGCCACACCGCTAAATAGTTGATCGCATTTGATGGATGCAGAACCATAGGGCGCTGAAAAATCTTGTTTTTCGTAGGAAAATACCAGATCAAACAAAGCACTTCGCTTGTGCTGTAAAATTTCTAAACGCTTGCAGATTGCACCAAGCGGAAAACGCTGGTGACGGTAAACTTCCCGTAATGCCTTGCCGCAGGTTTTCATTAATTGGTCAATATCATCATTAATCTCAACCCTTAATGTTAGTGGCGATAAGCTGACAAACATCCCTAACACGTCTTTAAATCGTGCTCCGTTACGATTTAAACTGGGAACGCCTATGACAATTTCATTTTGTTGGGCTGTACGCGAAAAATATAAAGCCAATGCGCTTAACAATACATGATATAGAGTGCTTTTGTGATCTTGTGCAAATTGATTGAGACTATTATAAAAAGGTCTGCTTAGGGTGAATTTATGAATATTAGCCTTGGGTAAGGATTCTTTTTGTGTTACTGGATAACGATTTTCGATCAGCGGTGGGGGAAGTGATGGAAATGCCGAAAGCCAATACTCTGCATCACGTTGATAAGCGTCAGAGCTGAGGTATTCTTGTTCCTGTGCAACGAAATCCAGGTAATTCTGCTGTACTGCATTTTTGGGTGGGCAACCCGACAAAAAGGCATTATAAAGCTCCGCCAAACGATCAATGACTACTTTGGTGGACCAGCCATCAGAAATAATATGATGATATTTGGTCAGTAAATAATATCGCTTGCCGCTTTCTTTAAGTAAAGCAAACTGTGAGAGGTCATTTTTTTCATCCAAAAAAAAGGGTTGCTGAAAAGTATGTTGTATCCATTCTTGTGCGGCATGCTTTGGATTTTTGTGGGAAGAAAAGTCAATGAACTCAAGGGTAAAATCGCTTGCTTCACTAATACTCTGTACGATACGGCCATTTTCTTCATGGAAAAACAAACGCAAGGCATCGTTTTCTAAAATTAACTGATAAATTGCTTTTTCCAGTAATTTATGGTCAATTTCACCATCAAAACGAAAGGAACCGCCAATATTATAAACCGGACTGTCGTGGTAGGCCGCTTGGTCATACCATACATCCCGTTGATTAGAAGCAAGTGATATAGTAACGCTCATGCGCTCTCCTTGAATGGCGGATTCAACTCCGAAGTGCAATCTTATTATTCATGCGGCTTCTTGCTCTGGTTCAGCAAGAAATACCCTATGAGGTGTTTTAGCACAATTTGACAGTGTACATCATGGAAAAATAGACGGAAATGAGTAATGTGTCAACACGTTCCGGACACAAAGTTAAGCAGCTCTACAATGTAATTCGTAGTCCACGGGTGATAAATAACCGTTGGCGGATGTAGCCGCCCGCTGTTGTAATAGACCTCGATATATTCAAAAATAGGGAATCGTTTAAAGCAATATCGGGAAGAGCCTACTTTTTTCATCTCACCAAGAAACTTTTCATAATCAAAGCAACTTTTACTTATGCCCAGAAATATAATTAACCCTTCCGAATGGATCAATAGTATCAAAGACAATGTTTTGTTTGCTGGAATTGACGCTAACATTCTGCCAAATATAGCAACAAAACTGCAAGAGATAACCGTCAAACAGGGTGATCTGATTTATCAACACGGTGATGAAACAAAAGGGCTTTATTTAGTCGCTTCAGGTAACGTGCAGGTATTCACCCAAAGTAATGGGAAAAAATATATTCTCTCACATGCTTCAAGCAATCATTTGTTTGGGGAATTTTTACTGTTAGGCAACAGTATCCGTACAACCAGCGCCGTTGCACTGCAAGATTCCCAGATATTTTATTTATCCATTATCGACTTTAACCATCTGCTTGAGGCCTTCCCTCAGCAATTCCCGATAATAGCCAACCGCGTCACCAATCGCCTGTGTTGGAACCAAATTACGGTTGCTTTACTTTTAAGCCCATTATTTTGGGGTTTAAGCGAAGATATCGTCCGCGCCCTAACAAAGGAACTGAAAATAGAATCAATCCCGGCAAATACCTTGCTTTACCAAAAAGGGGTGACTTCAACTGAGCTTTGCATTGTTATTGGTGGCCGGTTTCAAGTTATAAAGACCACCGCAGAAGGCCAAAACATCATCCTGGATGTTGTCGGGCGGGGTGAAACCATTGGTGAAGTTGGTGTGCTGTGTGATACAACCCGAACGGTGGACATTTTAGCGACACGCGATTCAACCATTGCCAAGCTCAGCCGCGCATCATTTGAACAAATTTTACAATTATTTCCGCTACCAATAAACCAGGCGTTTTCAAAAAGCATTGCGGCCCGTTTGTCCAGGGATGAAAAAATCAAAACACGCGTGGCAGAAACTTTTGCCATGGTCGTTTTATCCCCTTCCATTGAAACCCGGGATATTGCTAAATATCTGTTAGACACATTAAAAAGCCACGGCTCAACTTCCATTGTTGATAGTGCGATTGTTGATCAAGCATTCAGCCGAAAGGGTACTGCCCAAACAGATTTTAAGCATGCGGAAAATGATGCGTTAATACACTGGTTGTCCGAATGGGAAATTGCCCATCAGACCGTCATTTATATTGTTGATGCAGAACTGAGCAATTGGACCCGACGCTGCTTACGCCAAGCCGATCATGTCATTTATGTTGTTGATGCCGCCGCTGACCCTGCAATAGGCCGGTTTGAAAATCAAATTATCAATGAAATTAAATCGGCCAGCAAAAAGCAAACCTTAGTGATCATGCATGACAAACAGAAAACAGTTCCGTTTGGTACCTCGCGCTGGCTGAGTTTGCGCAATGTCGATATGCACCACCATGTGCGCTATGGCAATCCAGCTGATTTTGGACGGGTGGCCCGATTTTTGACAGGGAAAGCCGTGGGCTTGGTGCTGGGTGGTGGAGGCGCGCGGGGCTTTGCCCATATTGGGGTGCTTCGTGCCTTACAGCAATTGGATATTCCTATCGACCTCATTGGTGGCAACAGCATGGGCGCGCTTATCGCCGCACAAAGCGCCATGCAATGGGGATATGAGGAAATGATTGAACGGACAATGCAGCTCTGCCTTGCCGGTGACGAATTTACCCTGCCTATTGTCTCACTGTTTTCCGGCAAAAAAATGGTACGGGGCTTGTATGGCATGTTCGGTGATATCCATATTGATGACCTCTGGCACTATTATTATAGTATTTCATGCAACATCAGTCGGGCGACGCTGATGACCCACGATAGCGGCTCATTGCTTTCTGCCGTTTTAAACAGCAATTCCCCGCCAGGATTATTTCCCCCTCAAGTTAGCCAAGGGGATTTGTTGGTCGATGGCGCATTGCTCAATAACGTCCCCGTTGACATCATGCGGAAATACAACGCGGGGGGTACCGTTATTGCCGTTGATGTGAATGCACGCGAGGATTTATTAAATAATACCGAGAACAGCGGCGGAATTAGCGGCTGGAAAATTTTAGTGAACCAATTAACTCCCATGGCATCAAAAATCCAAATTCCCAATATAGTTGAGATACTGACCCGTGCAAGTATGATTGGCGGCCTTTCCCAACGAAAAAAAATGATGGATGGTTATGCTGACCTTTATTTGCAGCCACCGGTCAATAGTTTCTCATTAAGGGAATATAAGAAGGGGGAGCAAATTGCTGAAATCGGCTACCAATACGCTTTAGAAGAATTTCAGACGTGGTTAAAGATGCAATCGGAAGCCAGTTAACGGTTTGAGTAACTTGCCTTCGGTCTTGTTTATTAGATTCGTCGGGCTACGGGGCTGGTGTCAAAAAACTAGGTAATTATAAGTTTGTGTAGTATTTTATTTGAATACAAGTTAGTGCCTTAAGGATTAAGTTATTTGTTAGGGATTCCCATTCATTCTAGTAGGCAAAAAAACGCGCCTACCCTGGTCTAGGAGTATTTACCATGAGTACAAAAAAACAAGAGAAAGGCCGTATTGATAATCCTGATTCGGTAGTCAATAAGTCCCGGAGAAAAATTTCTAAAGCCGGTTTAGGCATTCCGATTTTATTAAGCCTGCCGGGAAAGGCTTTGTGGGCGGGTTCCTGTGGTTACTCGGGGCTTTTATCAGGGAATCTTTCTGGGCCTGATAGTCCGCGTAACTGCGCCAAGGGTTCTGGGATGTCGCCTGGGTATTGGCGTAACAATGAAGGCATTCGGCACTGGCCAAGCGCATACCCGATCACAACAAAATTCAACGACGTTTTTACTGGCAGACACATTAAAATTTCTACCGATAGTTTGTCTTGGGATATCCCCGATCCACTTCTTTTAGAAGCGCTCAATGCCCATGAGCGCGGTGTGTTTGCCCTTTCAACTTATAGCGGAAGTGTAAGCCAATATACTGGAAATACTGATCTGAAATATCAAGTATGGCATGCTATCTGTGCATTGTTAAATGCGGCATCATTCCCACATTTTGGTTACCCTTCAGCCTCCTTTACTACTGCCGGAGTCATTGCTGATTTTCAGTCTGGTAACTCAGCTTACCTAGATAAATATGTTGCGCTTGAAGATGTTGGCCCTTAATAGCAAACAACCCCAATATATTATTAATAAGCAGGTCGTTGTAAAAAAAATAGGCGATGATTTTGTTGCTTTCAATGGCTTATCCAGCGAAACGATCCTTTTGAATCCCCTTGCTTATGAAATTTTAATCTGCCTTTCAGTGGCGCCTTCGTATTCCGATGGTTTAACCAAGAAGGTATCTGTGCAAAAAAGTGAGGTTAACCGGGCCGATTTAGATGGCTTTGTTGATTTCACCCTAAGGGAATTTGTTAGCAGGGGTTTTGTTTTTGAAAGTGAAACCCCTGTATAAATACATGCAATTCCGACGGGGGCCGTTCTTTGATGTCTGTTAAACGTTTTGTAATTAAGATTGAACCGTTTGTGGTTCAGTTGCAAACAACGCTTACCCCTGTTTCAAATTCAATATTAAAGCTATATGCAGATTATCCGCTTTTAGACGATAAGGGTTCTTTGTTTGCCGACTTTCACATTGACATTAAACCGCCAGCCGGTTTAAGGCACTGGTACAAACCGCAAGTACAATTCTATTTTGATGGGAAAACACCGTTCAAACCACTGCCAGCTTCTCAAGCTTACCCTTTCTTCGAGTGGGGGCTTAATTGGTGCATTGGTGCGCATATATTTCAGTATATGCTGCTCCATGCTGCAGTCGTTGAAAAAAATGGTTGTGCGCTGATTTTATGTGGGGAGCCAGGCGCGGGGAAAAGTACATTGACGGCGGCTTTAGTCAATCGTGGCTGGCGCTTGTTATCTGACGAGATGGCGGTAATTGATTTACAAACCCATGAACTTATTCCTATTGTCCGACCAATCAGTCTGAAGAATGAGTCTATAGCCATAATAAGCCAATTTGCCCCTGAAGCGGTCATGGGAGACTCTTTTTTGGATACGGGAAAAGGCACGGTGGCTCATATGAAGCCACCTACGGACAGCATTTTAAAGGCAGCGACACGTACGGTAGCCAGGTGGGTTGTTTTTCCAAAATACAGGACAGATTCAGAAATAGCTTTGCAGGGGTTGGCTAAAGGCCAAACAGTCTTACGATTGGCAGAAAATTCATTTAACTATAGCGCACTTGGCGGGAGCGGTTTTAATGCGTTATGCGGTTTGGTAGAACAATGCGATTGCTATGACTTTGTTTATAGCAGACTTAATGATGCCGTTGAACTTTTTGCTGATATTTCAGCAAATCGCTGATTTCTAAACCATCATCCAATAATGAAAATAACTTCACCTTTGTTGGTTTCGGCCTTTATCCATCCAGAAAGAATAATCCAACTTGATTTATCACAATGGGATTTATTGATAAGGCAAGCTAGACGGGCGGGTGTTTTGGCAAGGTTAAGTTGTTTTCTGGAAAACAACAAAACTCTTAGCCTGGTTCCTGAGCAACCGCTCAATCACCTTAAATCGGCTAAAATTTACGCAGATCAATTTGAGAAATCACTTGTTTGGGAAGTCCAGTGCATCCGGCAATCACTAAGCCAACATAATATCCCTGTTATTTTGCTAAAAGGGGCGGCCTATATAGTTACAAATAGTTTGGTTTCTAAGGGACGGATATTCTCAGATGTTGATATTTTAGTTGATGAAAACCAGTTGGCTAATGCCGAATTTTCGTTAAGGGTGAACGGTTGGATGCCTGGACAGTTGGATTTATATGATCAAAAGTATTACCGGCAATGGATGCATGAAATCCCCCCCTTAACGCATGTTGAAAGACAAAGCTCAATTGATGTGCATTACAACATCTTGCCAAAAGTTTCTAAATTTTGTCCCGATGCCAATAAATTATTGGCTAATATTGTTATGGTCCCTGAAAAAAACATTTGGGTTTTGGCGCCGGAAGATAGGGTTTTGCACAGCGCTACGCATTTGTTCCATGAGGGTGAGCTAGAACACGGGTTTCGTGATTTGTCAGATCTGGATTTATTGCTTAAAGAGCTTTCTATGGAGGATGGTTTCTGGATAAAGTTACTGGATCGTGCCGTTGAGCTCAACCAACAAACTCCGTTATTTTATGCACTCAGATATTCCAGTTTAATTCTACAAACGCCAGTGCCGGCAGAAGTGCTTAAAGCTTCGGAAGGGCATACTACACCGAATAGGATTAAGCAAAAGTTGATGGATGCGCTGTTTCTAAGGGCGCTTATGCCAGATCATCAAAGTTGCAATGACCAATGGACAGGACTTGCCCGCTGGTTGCTGTTCATTAGATCGCATTGGCTTAGAATGCCTTGGTACTTGCTTATTCCCCATTTGTTGCGCAAGAGCTGGCTGCGTTTGACGGGGAAATCACATCATTAAAAAGGCAGTTAGAACGATGAGATTATCTAAGCATTGGATAAAAACAGCGTGTGGATTGTTTCTGGTTACGCTCTTATCAATAACCATTTTTTTTGATACCTGGCGTTCTATTGTTGGCACTTGGTATCATTCCAGTTCTTATAATCACGGCTTTGTCATAGCGCCTATCAGTCTATGGTTATGTTGGTCACGCAGAAGCAACTATCTGGCTTTATGTCCGGCAATCAGTTGGATAGCGTTAATTGCGGTAGTTGCAAACGGTTTTCTTTGGCTTGTTGCTGACTTGGTTAATATTCAGGTTATCAAACAATTTGCTGTTGTCGGAATGTTAACCAGCGGATTTTGGACTATCCTGGGCAACCGTGTCACTTCAAACCTGTTGTTCCCTCTAGGTTATTTATTTTTTATGGTCCCTGTAGGTAGTGAGCTTATCGCGCCCTTAATGGAATTTACCGCCACATTATCAGTTTATTTGATCCGCCTCAGTGGAATTCCGGTTTTTCGGGAAGGGCTTAACCTGACCTTGACTTCTGGTAACTGGACAGTTGCCGAGGCTTGCAGTGGTATCAATTATCTTATTGCATCGATATCACTCGGTGTTGTATATGCTTACATCACCTTTTCAAATTATTGGAAACGGGCGCTGTTTGTGCTGCTTGCCATTATTGTCCCCATCTTGGCCAATGGTATTCGCGCTTATTTGATTGTCATGTTAGGGCACTTTAGTAATATGACTTTGGCCGTGGGGGTTGACCATATCATTTACGGCGCATTATTTTTTGGGTTGGTCATGATGCTTTTGTTTTATGTGGGTTCTTTTTGGAGGGATCCACCACTATGCCAAATACAGGATGTATCAAATTCCCGGCAAGGAACGGTGACAATGGTTGCTAATCAAGCGTATTTTTCGGCTTTATTTTTAGTTGGTTTGTTATATTTGATCTGGCCGGTGGGCTCTGATTGGTTATCTAAGACACAACAAGCCCCTGAAATTAATGGACTAGATCATAAGACGGCTTCCAGTAAAATGGGTTGGCAGCCTGTACAAGATCCCCAATGGGGATGGTCGCCCCATTTTAATGGCGTTAGTGCGGATTCGATGGTGTATTTTTCTAATGGCCAGGCTGTTTTTGGTATCTATCGGGCAAGCTTTGGTCAGGAATCTCAGGGAGGGGCGGAACTGGTCAATTCACAGAATGTGCTGGTGACACCAGAGCAACGTAACACATGGAAAACAATTAAAGCCGGTACTGCCCAGTTGATGGATAATGATGATAACCCGCTGTCAGTTGATCAGACGGTGCTTAACGGAGGTAAAAGAAATTTAGTTATTCTACGTTGGTATCAAATTGGCACGCACCATACAGCTAATCCTTATCGGGCTAAATGGCTACAATTGATTAAGCGTTTATCGAAAGATCCGTCGTCTGAATTGCAGGTTATTATGTTGATTGAAACCCCACATGACGACTTTCAACAAGCGCAATTAGTTTTACAAAAGATTGCACAAAGTTGGCTTACTGTTAAGTAGGTAGTGAAGATAGCCATCAAGGGATAAGGGTGGCATCCGTGATGCGGGTCGGGTGTTGAAATACGGTCATCATCACGTTTATAGTTGTTATATGGGGGGAAATGGGCTCCGAAACTTTAGTAATAATACAGCCACTAATAGAATGAATGATAAAAAAATTTTGCTCGTTGTTGAAGATGACCCAGGCTTACAAAAACAATTGAAATGGAGTTTCGATGCGTATCAAACGGTTATTACAGGCAATAGAAGTGACGCACTTACAGCATTAAGGCGATACATGCCGTACGTGGTGACACTTGACTTGGGTTTACCTCCGGATGCGGCAAATGCCAGTGAGGGGCTAGCGACACTCAAAGAGATTCTGGAGTTGGCGCCTGCAACAAAAGTCATTGTGGTAACTGGCAATGATGACCGGGAAAATGCACTCAAAGCCGTGGCAATGGGCGCTTACGATTTCTATCAAAAACCCGTTGATATTGATATTCTCAACATCATCATTAAACGGGCCTTTCAATTGGGCGAGCTGGAAAAAGAATATTTAACATTACGACAAAAGACACCTGAACCCTTGGCGGGTATCATTGCTTCTTGCAAAAAAATGCATGACCTTTCGCGTATGATCGAAAAAGTCGCCCCGTCTAATGTCACTACTTTGTTATTAGGCGAAAGTGGCACCGGTAAAGAGGTTTTGGCTAAAGCAATTCACCGCTTAAGTGACCGCTCCAATAAACCTTTCATTGCCGTAAACTGCGCCGCTATTCCAGAGAATCTACTGGAAAGTGAATTATTTGGTTATGAAAAAGGGGCTTTTACCGGGGCTGCCCATCAAACCAAAGGTAAAATTGAATATGCCCATCATGGCACTTTCTTTTTGGATGAAATAGGTGACCTTCCCTTTGCATTGCAAGCCAAATTATTACGTTTTATGCAGGAAAGGACTATAGAACGGATTGGAGGAAGACAAGAAATTCCGGTTGATGTACGCATTATTTGTGCAACCCACCAAAATCTTCAGGCACTAATTGATGGCGGCCAATTTAGAAGCGATTTATATTATCGGATTAGTGAAGTGACTATTAATATTCCACCTTTAAGGGAACGGGAGGGTGATGCGATTGTAATTGCCACTGTTTTGCTAAGGCGCTTCTGTGAAGCAAATAACAAGAAAATTAAAGGTTTCAGTAAAGAAGCGGCAACAGCTATTGAAACTTATCCATGGCCTGGAAACATTCGGGAACTTGAAAACAGGATCAAGAGAGCGGTCATTATGACTGACGAAACTAATATCACTGTTGATGATTTGGAACTGGCGCAGAATACGGATATGTCAGTCCCCTTTAATTTGAAAGAAGTTCGGGACGCTGCTGAAACAATTGCCATTAAAAGGGCGCTTATTTATTCTGATAATAATATCTCAAATGCAGCAAAGCTTTTGGGTGTGACCCGTCCGACGCTTTATACGCTGCTTAATAAATATGAAATTAGCATTGACTAAGGATTTGGCTATAAATAACTTCCCGAAACCTTATCGCCGAAACGTAGAGACCTGCCAAGTTTTGAAATTAGGAAGTTAATATTGACCAAATCATTAGGCAATCAACAACCGTACACATTGAGATTATGCCACCCCAACATCAACTAAGTTCAAATTTCCCTATCCAGGATCATAAGTATCTACACAACTTTAATTGATTTTAAAACAATGTGTTATATGACATTCCTTGCAGATAATTGCTATATTTTTAGGTTGTTCTATCACGAAATCTGGCTTGAAACAGCAGTTATCTGTATGAAATAACGTGATTATTTAT
>JAUYEP010000042.1 GCA_030689765.1 Methylovulum sp. | reverse complement strand
AGCCGTTCATGGTTCGACAAGGCCTTTAGTCCTGAGCGCAGCCGAAGGATCACCACGAACGGCTTAACCTGTCCCAACTTGAGTGGCTAGCCTTAATGAAGAATGAAAACGCTGTAAAACTGTAAAGCTATAAATCACCTGCATGTTAATAGTCACTGTTCGGCTGAAAAGGTACGTTTGCTAATCAGGATAGCCAGCAGGGGCAAAGCCAGGCCGAGTAACATGACGCAGATTAATAGCCCGCCCAGTTCGCTGTAATCAGCTGGCACGGTCACTGCGCCTGTTGCGTCTTTCACCTCCCTGGTAATGACAAACCACTGGTTGAGCATTTTGGTCAATAGCTGTGATAGCGATAAAGCCAGATTGACGAAAGCGGCCATCACTGCAAAATAAGTTGCTTTGAGCCCTTCAGGTGCTGAATTGGCAATCCAGGCTAGCATCGGAATCATGGCGATTTGCCCAAGAGGCGATTCCATTGCCGTATCGGCCAGTGCAATAAACCGGGCGTCCACAACACCTCCAGTATGCGCCTGGGCCCATTCGTGAAATCCATAAAACAGGGCGATATTCGGTAAATAAAGCAGCGTCAGGGCGACAGTAAGCGTGGCGATGATATAAGTAACCGGACGCTCGGCCATGAAGCGCCGAAACAGGAAAATCCCTAACAAGGCCAACGCACTGGATATCAACGATAATTGCGACAGAAACTGCTGATCGAATTCAAGCACATCGATCATCCACCAAGTTTCGCCAGCCCCTGTCATGGGTACTGCCCGGAATGCAAAAATCACAAATGCTGTGCCGAACAGCTGCTTTCTTGCATGCACGGCAACCACTTTAGTCAAATGCCACATCAGGAACAACACGATGGTAAGGGACCCGACAAAAACTATCACCTCGTTGTAGGGCAGGTTCGCCAGTCCCATGATGGCTGAGAACAAGGTAAAGCCAAGCCCGCCGCCTAATAACCACCAATTGATTTCAGGCAATGCCGTTACAGGGCGTCCCAACAGGCGTTCAATGTCTACAAACTCGTAACCAAGCGCTGCAAGCCGCCATTCCTCTTGCGAGCGTAACCAGGAAGCCAGCAGGACGCCGAAGATTGAGATGACTGGAATCAATAATGCCCAGTGATAAATGGTGAGATAAACTGCGGCTTTTGCCGCAGCATCCATTGTTTCCACACCGTTGAACAGGTAGACATTGGCTGCCGCATCTATCAGCGTACCGCCGATAATCGCGACCCGTCCCAAGGATTGCATGGTCGTGTGTGCGAGCAAGATTTGTTGCCGGGGAATGGGATTTCCGTGTTTATCAAAACGCGCTACAGCCTCCACAGTCATCGCATCGGCTACGATATCCTGCATGACATAACCGATCGGAGCTAACAGTGACGCTAAAATATACCAGTTTTCAGCAGGCATCAGATGGGCCATATAGTCAAGATCTGCCAGCAAGTTAGTCATGATCAACAAACTGGCAGCGATCAGCGCGGCACCTAAGTAGATCAATCCGGACTTATAGCGCCAAAGTAAGTCCACCAGATGACCGAGTGGCATCTTTAGCGTCCAAGGCAGCATCACCCAAAAGCCCAGCGTAGCCAGAAATTCGGCCGATAAGCCAAGATATTCCTTGACGAAAAAAGTGCCGACAATAGCGGTTACCCCAGACACACCTGCCGCGAAATAGACCATCAACGGCGGCAAATAACTCCAGTGCAGTTGTCTGGCAAGATCGTAGACATTGCGGTCAAGCCAACTGCTCCAAAGCAGCAAAAGATGCTTAGAGTTCAGATTGCCGCTATTAATTAAACGTTGATGTTTAGACATGAGTTATCCTGATAAGCCGATGATTTAAACAAAAATAACAAGGCATTCCAGCATCATAGAGTTAGGCAGCCGGGTAGTGCCACAGTGATGAATCCATGCTTTTGGTTGATTGCTTTGATAATAGTTGGACGCTAAAAACGGCATCAAGCGATTTTTGTTTGGCCTTGCCTTGAGTAAAAAAACATGTTTTTTTACTCCGCATAAACAATAACCAAGGCATTAATGCCTAGCTTCTTCGGATGTCGGGAGCGCCCAACTATTCTGTAAGCGTTGCGCTTTTGGGCGTAAAGAATTAGTAGGACAATCATTTGGTAGTTTGAATGGTGGACAAAAAAGCCTGCCCAATTCTACACAACTAAATTATACAAATCACCTGCTCCAGTCTCGCGACTTTTCGGGCTAAACCGGCCCGGTCGGCAATATCCACCACGGCGCTGACGTTTTTATAAGCTAAAGGCGCTTCTTCTGCAATGCTCCCAGCGGGGCGCTATCGATTTGCTGTCCAATGGCTAGCCTTGTTTTACCACACGCCGGGAATCAGGCGGTATTTAACGCGTTGCATGTATTCCTTATACCCCTTGAGCCCTCTGCTTAGTAATGCCTCTTCAGCGCGTATCCGGGCGATTTCCCCAATAAAATTAAAAAAATAGCCGTGCAGGCGAGCCCTGTAGATACCGTCTTTAACCCGCCCCTTGTACCTTTGACGAAGAGGGTCAGCTGTTATTTTTCCCCCAACAACACTGTAATCCGTATTGCTGTTTCCAGCGCTCGCCGTCCCGCTTCCCCAGAAACCAACGGCTTTGTGCCAGTTTGAATGCAACCGGCAAAATCCTTGATTTCTTCCAGCAAGGCATCGCCGCTTTCAAACACCGATTCTTCGGTTTCTATTTCGGGTATGCCGGGGAACATTTCCTTGGTGCCGGTACGGTGTTTGGTCAATACGCGATTTTGGAAATCGACCGACACATAAGAACTGGGCCTGAACAAACGCATTTTGCGCTCCAGTTTCATGCTGATGCGGCTGGCGGTGACATTGGCGACACAGCCGTTTTTAAACTGCAAGCGTGCATTGGCGATGTCTGTGCCTGGCGTTAAAACGGCAGTGCCGCTGGCATCAATGCGCTCCACTTCAGAATCGACCAAAGCCAGAATAATATCGATGTCGTGGATCATTAAATCCAGCACGACGCTGACATCATTGGCGCGGGGATTAAACGGCGATAAGCGGTGTGATTCGATAAACAGCGGTTTTTCATCCCGATCCAGACCTAAAACTGCAGGATTAAATCGCTCCAGATGCCCAACCTGCAACACGAGATTCTTGTCTTTGGCAATCGCGATCAGTTCATCCGCCTGCGCAACGCTGACGGTAATCGGTTTTTCAACCAAAACATGGACCCCCGCATTAAGAAAGTCTTTGGCTATCTGATAATGCAGTGTAGTCGGCACCACAATGCTGACCGCATCGACTGCGCCGTTTAATAATTCATGGTAATCGGTAAGCGCGATAGCACCATGTGTTTTTGCGACGGATAACGCTGCGGCTTCATTAATATCGACGACGGCAACCAGCCCGCAATCGGGTAAAGCCGCATACTTCTGGGCATGGAATTTACCCAGATAGCCCGTGCCAATAACGGCACATTTTAATTTTTTTATCTGCATATACGTTGTAAAAGTTGACTAATGCCCGAAAAAACAGGGCATAAAGGCTTGTGATGGGATGATACCTGCGGCTAGCATTGTATAACTATTCAGAAACGAAGGCCTCGGTGATGTTAATAATAATGTAAGCATTCAGTTCCCCTCTTAGAAAAAGAGGGGTTAGGGGAGATTTTATTAAATAAATCCCCGACTCCCCCTTTTTCAAAGGGGGAGGTGAATAGTTACAAAATAATTGCTGATGGGCCTGTTTATTGGTAACATCCTTACCGAACGTTTGTTAGGCAAGGTGGGTGTGTTGAGTTCAAAAGAAAAAATATTAAATGAAGCGATTATTCTGTTCGCAGAAAAAGGCTATCCGGGTTTATCAATGAGGCAATTGGCTACCGCCGCCAATATCAGTGTTGCGGCAATTTACCATCACTTCCCTGACAAAAATGCACTCTATCTCGATGCCATCCAGTATGCTTTTTCAGGCAAGGAACTGGTTTTTGCACGAGTGTGGGAATCTGAAGGTACGCCGGAAGAAAAATTGGCCCGGTTTATCCGCTCACTGCTTGAGGTCATGCAGCAAGACCGCAACTTCCATCGCCTGATTCAGCGTGAAATCATGGAAGCTGACCCGGAAAGGATGCAGTTGCTGGCACAAAGCGTTTTTAACAAACAGTTTTGTTTATTGATGCAACTGGCGAATGAACTGGCTCCGGATCAAGATGCCCATTTAGTTGCCACATCCATCATCAGCCTGGTAAAAAATTATATTGAATACCAGCCGTTAAACAAAAACTTTCCGGGCAGAAAACCGGAGCATGAGCAGCCGGAGGTGATTGCCGCGCATATCACCGGATTGTTGTTAAACGGTTTGAAAAAGTGAATGTCAGCCGCACCTTAGTCAAGTTTATAACGCGCCCTGACGCGTTCTTGCCTGTTTAAAAAATACTATGTTTCAATCCACAGCCGACCTCATCTGTCGGATGACAAAGCCACACCCGCGAGGGGCATCCCCATTGCATTACCCGCCTTGCCAGGCGGATGCAATGTGACTGACAGATAGAGGCCGGTAGATTGCCCCCCCGTGAATCATAAGTATCTACACAACTTTAATTGATTTTAAAACAATGTGTTATATGACATTCCTTGCAGATAATTGCTATATTTTTAGGTTTTTCTATCACAAAATCTGGCTTGAAACAGCAGTTATCTGTATGAAATAACGTGATT